>NZ_RZSR01000025.1:0-15160 GCF_004023265.1 Mesorhizobium sp. M1A.F.Ca.IN.020.06.1.1 | reverse complement strand
GCTTCTCGGGCTTGGCCGCCTGTTCCGGCTCGGCCTGCTGCTCGGCGGCGGGCTGCTTCTTGGCCTTCGGCTTCTCAGGCTTGGCAGCCTGTTCCGGCTCGGCCTGCTGCTGCTCGGCGGCGGGTTGCTCAGGCTTGGCGGTCTCTTCCGGCTCCGCCCCATCGGCCCTTGCGCCTTCGGTCGGCTTCGATTTACGGCCAGCCTGAACCTGCTTCACCTGCTCGATGTCCTTTAGCTTAGCTGGTTTTGCCTTGGGGTCGGCTTTCACCTCACCTTCGAAGACCGCGACCGTGTCATTTTCCAATTTGCCGGACTGCTCGGGCGCGTCGGTCTTGCTGACCTTGACGGCAGTCACATTCTGGTCCGTCTCCTTTTCGATCACATCAACATCAATGACTTTGTTGATCACCACGTTGTTCTGGATGGTCACGTCGCCGGCCGGCTGGGCCGCCTCGACAATCCGCACAAACTCGGACCTATCACGGATAACGGCGACAGAAACGTCGGCAGCAAGGAATTCGCGGCTAGGGACTACCACCCAGTAATAATCCGGCGTCGTGTCGAAGGTCACCTCGATTGAAATCAAGTCCGGATCACGGCGCGGCGGCAGCGGAGCCCAAATGATGTGCTCCCTGTCACGACGCCAAGTTACCCATGCTGGCGCCCAGCGAGTGCCCGGAACCCAGTACCAGCCGATATCGTCGGCATAGCCCCACCGGCCGTAATGGTACGTCGCCCAGCCGAATGGCTCGTCGGATACCCAGAGCCAGCCATACTCCTCTGTATAGACCCAATGGCCCAAGGTATACGGGCGCCAATCGTCAGGTACATCAACTGGCACGAAAACGGTCGCTCCATGATACGAGACCCAATCGCCATGGGACGACAGGTCTTCGTAGAATGTGCTGATCGAAACCTCGGTGGCGGCCCTTGCCTGCGACACTAGCGAGAATGGTGCAATCGGGTTGGGGATATCAACGACCGTAAGCAGACAGGCGGTTACGCCGCCCAGCATCAGCCGTACCGCATTTTGGGCAAGGACGCGTTTCATCCCAGTCTTCCTCCGAAACAGATGCGCCCTTCATCTTAAAAACTCGCCGGCAATCGGATTGTTCCGCCTTGCTCCCGCCAGGGCTCGTGGACCTTGCAAATGGTAGCTATGGCGAGCCATTGAACGTAATCGCCTGATGGCCGAACTTCGCGGAAGCTTAAAGTACCGTCATCAGGTTTTGAGGGCTGATTTGCAGAATTTACCTTTAGTTTTCAGCTGCTTGGCGTGGAAAAGGGACCGTCAGAAGCCCTCTATGACGTGACGGTACTGTCAAAAATCATCGTGGCAATGTGGGTGAGGTCCGGCAACCGGTGCGGCAGCTCCAAACGACGCACACCGATAACCGGCGAAGCTTGCCGGCCAAAACTACTTTTTATCTCAGCGACTTAGATCGAACTCTGGCGCAATTTCAGCGGTGTTCGGATGGGCCTGAATCATTCCCATTCAATCATCAATTAAGGCCGTACCTGATTGTTTCAATTACTTAATTTAACTCACACAACCAGTGAGTACCGTCAAAAATACCGTCAGATTCTTACGCTGTTGAAAAGACTGAAACAATGTGGTCGCTGCCGCGGTATGCACACTTTTGATTGCATCATTTGCGAGCTGCCATTCGGCGAGGTAAAGCTGGAGTTCTCAGAACACAACAAGGACGGTGTTTGCTCATGCTCGACAGCTCTAGGTTCGAGTAGACGCGCGGCTGTATCGGGGGGAATGGGCTGGTAGGAAATGGATGTCGTGCCGCATCACTCTGTCGATCGACCAAGCTTCGCATTGCCTCATCTGCTGCTCGTGGCGATGGCCCCCGATCGGAGATGCGCTATAGGAACACGCGAATTTCGATTCTGCCCTCAACTCTCGGGACCACTCACTCTGAGTAACAACGTCACGCCGATCCCACCTTCCGACGCTATTTTGCGGCAATGCGGCCAGTAAGCGCCGCGCCCGTTCGCGATTTCCTAGTGGTGAAAGTCTGACATTTGGTACCCCACGCGTGGAGCAGCTTAGGCTGAAAGAGCACGTTGCACGACAAATAAACCGCCTATCAGCTAACCACGGACCAGATGGAAGGTCAGCCCCGCAAGGCGGTTTTGGATTTCCCCGAGACCTTGCCCAGTTCCGCTTCCCATAGATCGAAGGGGCTCGCGACAATGGCCACGGACTTTTCCTGACGCAGCGCGGCGCGGCTTCCAGCATCCTTGCCACGAACCTTGTCTCGACCTTCCACAATTCGGTCATGGCGGTGATCGAACCCGTCGCGGCCCTGCGAGATCCCGCTGATGTGCAGGTCGTAGAATTTGCGCCGCAGGTGAGCCCAGCACCCGGCGAGCCGGATTGTTTCATTGCTGCCGGCTTTGTCCCGTGCCTTGACCAGGTTGGTATAGGCCGAGTAGCCATCCACTTGCAGGATACCGCTGAACCCGGCGAGGTGGCGCGCGTGAGCGAATGGCGGATGCCGGTCACAACTCCTGGCGCTCTTTAACTGCCAAACCAAGCGCTTGGCTGAGTGGCACCGCCTTGGAGAACAGGAAGCCCTGAGCGGTTTTGCAGCCAAGCTTGTGCAGAGTTTGCCGATCCGCCTCTGTCTCGACGCCCTCGGCCATGACCTCGATCCCGAGCGTCCGACCAAGATCGATCACGGTTTTGACAAGCAGCCGATCCTCCCGCGATTTGGCTAAACCGCGAATGAAGCCCTGGTCTATTTTCACCTTCCTTATCCGACTGTCCTTGAGCGATGCCAACGTGGAAAAGCCGGTGCCGAAGACATCGAGCGCGATGGAAATGCCGGCATGTGAAAGCCGTCCGAGCTTTTCATCGACCCTGTCCGGGTCCACGGGCGATTCTTCTGTTATCTCAATTTCGAACATCGTTGCAGGGAGGTCCTTTGCCGCCAGACCATTCAGAACCATTTCGTCGATATCGCCGGCCTCCAATTCGCGCGGTGAAACGTTCATCGTCACACGAACATCACGACAGTCAGCTTTCACCAAGGCGTCGATAAAAGCGCAACATTCGGAAAATACAGCTTGAGTTAGCAGCTGGAGCATTCCGGTTTCGCGTGCCGCTGTCATGATTTCGGGCGGAGAGATGGAACCGTGAATCGGATGGGACCACCTTAGCAACCCTTCAAAACCGATCACAGCTTCGGTGTCGAGTCTTACGATTGGCTGGAACCAAGGGCCCAAGCTTCTCGTCTTTATCGCCGAATGAAGATCGCGTTCGATTGACTGGCGGCGTTGCAGTTCCCGGTCGAGCTCGGCATCGAACAGGCAAAATTCGTTCCTGCCACGGCGCTTAGCTGTGTAAAGGGCGATGTCCGCCCGCAACAACATTTCCGTCAGCCCCGGGTTTTTAGCCGAGTATATTCCTATGGATGCCCCGATCCGGACGGAGGCGACGCCAGGATAGGGGCGAGCAAGCTTGGATATGAGATTGGATGCGAGATTGCTGGGAGAAGGCGAATTTCTAAGCGAGGAAAAAACCAGCACGAATTCATCGCCACCGATGCGGGCGAGCGTTGAGCCCTCCGGTGCTTCTTCCTCTATTCGGCGGGCGATCCTGGCAAGCAGCTCGTCACCCGTTCTGTGACCGTAGGTATCGTTGACAGATTTGAACCCATCCAGATCAATCAGCATGGCCACAAAGGGCCCATCAGTGTTCTCAAACTGATCGATTGCATGTTCGAGGCCGCGCCTGTTGAGGAGCGCGGTAAGATGGTCCTCCCTGGAATTGCGCTCCATTTCCGCGGCAAGCCGCTCGGCTTGATGTCTCAGGCGGCTCGCGTCACGGAAGCGCGCTTGTCCAACGAACGAGGCTCGAGCCAGGCCGCCCTCGAAAAGCAGGACGGCAAAAGCCAGAATGTAGTTTTCCAGGGTTCCCTTCGTCAGCAAGCATGCGGCGGCAATGAGGAGTGGCGGTGTGATGAAGTATATCGCTGCCGCAGCATATGAGCTGCCGTACGTGACCGCGCCAGCTGAAATGCCCGCCAGAATTATTAGATGCAGCGATGCTTGAGACGTCGTGTACCCAGCCGTTAGGACGGCAAGGAATGACCAGGTGAATCCCGCCAGAAGAGCAAGCCTGCCAAACCAGCGAAGCCGCAGCCAAACCCGTGTCAGATCATCCTGGACTCCGGGTTCCTTCAGCTGATGACGGGCGAGTGCAAGGCGGGCGGCATTTATCGCATTAACGACCGAAAACCAGGCCGCGCCAGCAAGACCGTTCCCGGAAAGGGCCTGCACGGTCAAAATCAGCCCGGACAGCACAATGCTTATCGGCATTGAGACGAAAAGGCCTGCCCTCAGATCAGCGAGCTGGTCCTGAAGGATTCTCGCCTCCAGCGGATCTTCTTTTTCCAGGGCTGGACGGGTCAGCTTGCTTACTCCTGCTTGTCCGCAGCCTATGCAGCCCCCCTGAAGGACGGGTTAATTCTTCAATCGGAGATCAGCGTCGGGAGCAGGATTACTCCGGCGCATGATGCACTCTCTCCCATCGCTCGCCCAGCACATCGCGCAAAATGCAACTGCTGGTGCAGTATCACCGCTGGAGCTCCGCCGAAATCCCATGCCGGACAAGGGGAACATGTTGGGCAAAGCGAAGCCCCAGATGCCTTGCAAGCCGTGCCGCCAGGTGGTCTCTGGAGTAGAGTCCAACCAGTATGTTCGTTGCATGGTAGAGCGGCGCCGCCGACAGGCGCAGCCGCCTTTCGTATATGTGCAGCATGTCGGGGTCGCCAACATTGCGGCCGTCGCGGCACGCAGTCATGATTCCACGGGCGAGTTGCTTCTGGCTGCTGAGACCGATGTTGAATCCGTGAGCGGTCACCGGGTGCATGCCGATGGCAGCGTCGCCGATGAGTGCGGCGCTCGGGGCCCGGAATTTGTGCGCCCAGGTCGTGACCAGCGGATAGGTATGGCGCTTGCTTGCCAAGGTCATTTTTCCAAGGCGCCCTCGACACAGTTTCGTCAACTCCGACAGGAACAAATCGTCATCGAAGGCAAGCAGTCTATAGGCCTCGTTTGAGCGCAATGTGAGCAGCAGCGACGACACGCCCTCCGCGAGGGGCAATATCGCTATCGTCTGATGGTGATCGAACCATTCGATGGCGATCTGGTGGTGGGCGCGCTCGTGCCTCACTCGGCAAATCAGCATCGAGTGGCCAAGCCGGTTGATATCGGCGCCGATGCCCAGCAGATCACGCGTGGCGGACAAACGCGAATCCGCGGCAACAACAAGCCGAGCAGTTAAACGCGCGCCATTAGAGAGCGTTACGACTGCTCCTTCTTGGCTGTTTGTTGCATCGACGACCGAGTGGCCGCACAACAGCCGGGCGCGATCCTGCAAGCGGACGATTTTGAACAGCGCCTCGCGGATCCGGCAATTTGGAACCAAAACCCCCAGCGGTTCTCCAGAGTTGCTGGGAGGATCGAAACGAAGAGCGAATGCGCTCGAGCCGTTGAGCACGCGCGCGCCTTGAATTGCTGATTTGTCCGAAGCCGGGATGACATCCCAGGCGCCGAGCTCGCGAAGGGTTCTGATCGAAGCGTTGGTCAGCGCGATTTCGCGACCATCGAAAGCCGGATTCGCCAGACTATCGAATGTGTTCTGTTCAACAACTGCCACCTTGAGTTCGCTTTGGGCAAGCGACGCAGCGAACGAAAGGCCGACCGGCCCGGCTCCAACGACAACGATGTCAAAATTGTCGTCAGAGCCCATCAGCGTGCCGCCATCCCGTCGGCTATCCTCGTGTAACGGTGGAACTGAGCCGACTGACATCCGCTGAGCTCCGTGCCCGCCGCCAACGCGTATGATGCTCCGCAGCACATTGACATCACGAGGATCTTCGGCGCTGGATCCGAGCCTTGGAACATTTCTACGAAGTCAGCCCAAAGAAGGCTACCTCGCCCACTGGACGAAGCGATCCCGTCTCCATTGCCGTGCCCAGCGATGTGAAGCACGTCGCACTTCGCCTTGTTCGCTTGGACTACAGCCTCACGAAAATGCTTTCGGTCCAAAGCAATGTGGAGCTCCGCGCGGATGTTGACAGTCTTTAGCATCTTCTGTGTGATCGGTCCGTCCGCCCTGTCGGCGAAGTAGTCATTCGCGTTGTGGCAGTCGATGATGTGAACGGCGCTCATGGGATTCTGCCTATTATTATCGTCGTGACGAGTGGATACCACGTGCGGAACACCGTGATCTGCGCTGAGTTTCGGTGACCGCATTGCTGCAAGGCGCAGGGCCGGAAATTGGCATGGATCGGCAATGAAGCATGCAACCCCATCAGAGGTGGACGCGTCTGGCCGCGATACATAAGTCATGCATTCTCCTTCGAAGACTGGCCTATAAAGCACCACTGATGCGAATATGACCCTGATCTGGATCAGCCAGGGCACGATCAACCGGCACTGGTAGTTCACGCTCGGGTGATCGATCGCGACGCTCAACTTGTTACCCGTGCGCACAGTGCGAAGCTCGTCCGGCCGCGCGAGGTACTCTCGCGGCATCAGCCGCCTCATACTGGGTGCATGGGAAGGCAGTCCTTCGCACGACAGTGGATTTTCACAAATCAATGTAGTGCCCAGCTTAGGTCAAGCTGGTCATGGAGCATGGACAGCTTGTTCCCGACCGAGCCGGCTCGACTGACGAGCGGGATCCGCGCATCTTATGCACAGCGGATTGAAATCAGCGTCCCGGTTTGTCGTCCCGATCAATTAGTATCCGCTCGGCGGCTCCGTCGAGATCTTCGTATTGACCGCTTCGCAATGCCCAGACGAAGCCGGACAGGCCCAGTGCACCCAGAAAAAGGGCCACTGGTATGAGATAGAGCAAGGTCGTCACGAGGATTGTGCCGAATAGCCGACTGCGGAGCGTCTGACTTTTTGAATAACTTGCACCGTCGCATTCGCCATGAAGCCGTGCAAGCGCAATGCGTTTCCAATAACAAGCAGCGATGAGGCAGACATGGCAATCGCCGCTATCAAAGGCGTGACGTGCCCGAGGATGGCGATTGGTACTGCCACCGCATTGTAGACGATTGCGATTGCGATGTTCTGCCGGATCAGGTTTCCTGCCTTGCGCGAGACGCCCAGGGCGAGCGGCACCGCCAGGAGGCTTTCGCGCAGGAAGACGAAGTCTGCCGCGTTGCGGCCAATGTCGACGGCGGTGGCCGGTGCGATCGAGACATGCGCCGCGCTCAGGGCCGGCGTATCGTTGAGGCCGTCGCCAACCATCAGAACCTTGTGCCCAACTTTCGCGAGGGTTTCGATGCGTTCGAGCTTGCCCGATGGCAGCAGGCACGGAACGAAGTCGTCGATATCCAGCAGCTTTGCCACTTCGGCGCAGGCTGCGGCGGTATCGCCCGACAGCATTTGCATCGACACCCCGGCATCGTTCAATCGCTTGATCGCCGCCGCCGCGTCGGCGCGCAGCGCATTCTCGAAATCGAAGGTCGCGACAATGAACCCGTCTTTTGTCAGGGCCGTTCCACCATAGCCATGTTTGCCTTCACCTCCGGTCCGGGCCTTCCATCCAGCCCATCCGCGTCGACCCAGCCGCCAGGTGCTTCCGGCGACAGTGGCTTCGATCCCGAACCCCGGATGCTCTGTGACGGCATCGAATTTGTGTTGCCCGCCAGGAGCGGCAAAGCCGGTCATGGCCTTTGAAAACGGGTGACGCGAATGCGCGGCCATGTCGGCGGCGATTGCCAGCATGCCCGGATCAATCGAGTCCGCATTGACCAGCCGGGGCTGGCCGAGCGTGAGCGTGCCGGTCTTGTCGAACACGGCAGTATCGATCGCCGCGAGGCGCTCCATGGCCGAACCGTCCTTGACCATGATACCGCTCTCGAAAAGCCGCCGCGCCGCGACCACTTGGACGATCGGCACGGCGAGGCCGAGCGCGCAGGGGCATGTGATGATGAGAACAGCGATGGCGATCGTCATCGCCCGGTGCCAGTCGCCGGTCGCCGCCATCCAGCCCAGGAATGTCACGAAGGCGGTGAGATGAACCAGGGGCGCGTAGAGTGCCGACACGCGATCAGCGATGCGGCGATAGTGCGCGCGACCGCCCTCGGCGGATTCCATCAGCCGAACCATCTCCGCCAGGAACGAATCCTTTGCGGCGGCTGTCGCCTGGATCGTCAGCGGGCCGGTAAGATTGAGCACGCCGGCCTGTACTGCTTCGCCCGGCGCCACGTTTTTCGGCGTGCTTTCGCCTGAGGCCAGCGAGCAGTCGAGATCCGACGTTCCCTGGATGATCTTGCCGTCGACGGGGATCCTCTCACCGGCCGCGATCAACAACCGCATGCCTGGTTCGATCTCGCCGACCGGCAGATAGTCGCGCGCGCCGTCGCCGCGCATCACCATTGCGCCACGCGCGGCCATCTGAGACAGGCCCTTCACGGCAGTCCGGGCACGCTCCCGCATCACATGATCCAGCGTGCGCCCGATCAAAAGGAAGAACAGCAGCGATACCGACGCGTCGAAATAGGCGTGGTCGCCATGATTGATCGTCTCATAGAGGCTCATGGCATAGGCGAGCGAAACACCGACCGCGATGGGCACGTCCATATTCATGCGACCATGGCGCAAAGCATTCCAGGCCGAACGGAAGAAGATTCCGCCGGCGAAGGCGAGGGCAGGAATGGCGATCAGCGCCGAGACCCAGTGAAACAGGTCGCGGGTAGCACCTTCGGCGCCGGACCAGACAGAGACCGAAAGCAGCATGATGTTCCCCGCCGCAAAGCCGGCAACAGCGACAGCGCGGATCAGTTCGGCAAGCGTCTTGTCCTTGTCATCGACCTCGGGTGTGAACAGATGCGCCTCGTAGCCCAGCCTGCCAAGCGCGGCGACGAAGGGTGGCACCTCGTCTCCTCGCCACCGGACCGCGACCCGCTTCGTCGACAGGTTGACGCGCGCGCTTTCGACGTGATCGAGCTTTCCAAGTGCCGCCTCGATCGTCTGGATACAGGCGGCGCAATGAACCGTCGGCACTGAAAGATCGGTCTGCCGAAGATCATCGCCAAGCGATCGGCTCGCCAACCTGATCTCCTGGCTGGATGGCAGGACCGACGTGGCGCCGTTCAGATCCAGCGCCATTTCAGCGCCCGGTGCACAACAGCTCATTGCAGCGCTCCATGAGAAATCATAATCCTGCGGACGTCGCGATAGGGTCGTGTCAGGCCGGCATCGGTGTCGACTTCGACGATCCAGACGCCGTCCTTCGGCATATGCTGGGCGGCGAACTCCTGGCCGGAGGCGAGGGCGAGCGTGACGGACTTGTCCTCTTTCTCGTAGGCGGGATGACGAAACAGCACCTTGACGCCGTGCAGAGGAACCGGCTTGCCTGCAGCGTCGGAGAGGCTGTAGCGGACTTCGCCCCATGCGATGGTCAGCTTGCCGGTCCAACCGAGCGCTGCTTGAGCGCGGCCGGCCTCGGCCTCCTTGTTGAATTGCTGGCTGGCCACATAGGTGTTCTCGACGACGAGGCCGGTCCAACTCGTATTGGCGAGCGTGGCCATGGTCAGGTTGACCGCGATGACCACCCCGAAGAAGGTGAGAATGATGGCCAGCATGTGCCTGCCGGTGAATTCGCGAGGCTTTTGGGCATTGGCGGTCATTTGGCGGCCTCTGGCGCGTTGAATGTGGCGGCGTACTCGTTCGACTCGAAGCTCGCCTTATCCTCGACACGGAACTTGAAGGTCTGTGCCGGGGCGTGGATCTGGTCCGCCGGTTGGCGAACGAAGACCTTCAACGTTTTCAGGCGGTCGGGTTCGACCGGGATGGCGAAAGACCGGCCGGCCGGGATGTCGTCGCCGACGACGACCATGTCGGCACCCTCCAGACCCTGCATGGTGACGACGATTGTCCTTGGCTCAGGGATCATGTTGAGCAGCTTGACGCTATAGCCATTGCGGATGGAGCCATCGGATAGTGTGACGAATTGCGGATTGCGGTCATGCAGCACGTTCAGTTCGAGCCGATCGCGCGTCAGCAGCGAATAGAGCAGGCCCAGCCCGATCAGCGACCACAAGCCCATGTAGACGTAGGTGCGCGGCCGGAAGATCTTGCGAATGTGAAAATGCGCCACCTGATCGGAGAAGGTGCCGACAGCAGTCCTGACCAGCGACGGATTGATTGAACTGGAGCCGCCTGCGGTCGCCAGCATCATGTTGGCGTTGTAGTCGGAGAGCGTCGCGTAGGAGATCAGCCCGCGCTCCTTGCCGAGCTTGTCCATGACGCCGTCGCAGGCGTCGATACACAGCGCGCAGGTAATGCATTCGAGCTGCTGGCCGTCGCGAATGTCGATTCCCATTGGGCAGACCGCGACGCAGGCATTGCAGTCGACGCAGTCGCCGACGGACTGCCCCGAGGCTTGCACCTTCTTGGCGTGGCGCGATCGCGGCTCGCCGCGCCAGTCATTGTAGGTGACGGTGAGCGAATTCTCATCGAGCATGGCTGCCTGGATGCGCGGCCATGGGCACATATAGGTGCAGACCTGTTCGCGCATCAGGCCGCCGAAGGTGTAGGTCGTCGCCGTCAGCACGGCGATGGTGATGTAGGCGACAGGTGCGGCGGTACCGGTGAAAAGCTCGCCCACAAGTGTTGGTGCATCAGCGAAATAGAAAATCCAGGCGCCACCGGTCGCCGCCCCTATGACAAGCCAGATGGCGTGTTTCGAGACCCGCAGCATCAGCTTGCGGGCGGTCCAGGGGCCGGCATCGAGTTTCATGCGGGCGTTGCGGTCCCCCTCAATCGCACGCTCGACGACAAGGAACAGATCGACCCACACGGTCTGCGGACATGCATAGCCGCACCAGGCACGGCCGACAGCAGAGGTAATCAGGAAAAGTCCAACACCGGCCATGACCAGGAGGCCGGCCACATAGAAGAATTCCTGCGGCCAGATCTCGATGAAGAAAAAGTAGAAGCGCCGATTGGTGAGATCGAGCAGCACGGCCTGGTCCGGGGCAAATGGGCCACGATCCCAATGCAGCCACGCAGTCAGGTAATAGATGCCAAGTGTGATCGTCATCACCAGCCATTTGAAGCGGCGAAAGTTGCCCGAGGCGCGCTTCGGAAAGATCTTTTGACGCGCGGCATAAAGGGGCTTGCGGGTTTTGGCGGCATTGACAGTTTCTGTTTCGAGCCGTGTCAACTGCGTCTTGTCACGCACGTGCAACTCCACTTTCCCAGCCAATGTCAGGGGCACCTGTCGAAAAGCCTCGCGGTAGGACAGCCTTGCCGGGTTGTGCAGATCGCATTAGGAATGGTGTCGAGGCCCGGCTCGCGCCGGGCCTCGTCCGCTTGGCAGGGGTGACCGAAGAATAGGGCTTCCATTCCTATTCTCCGCCGCCAAGCGAATGGACATAAACTGCAAGTTCCTTGACCTTGATCTCGCCGAGACGGCCAACCCAGGCCGGCATGACGCCCTGCTTTGGCGCACGAACCTGGGCGGCGATGGCCGTCTCGCCGGACCCGTAAAGCCAGATCGCGTCAGTCAGGTCGGGGGCGCCGAATTCCCTGTTGCCTTTTGCATTGTCGCCGTGACAAGCGACGCAGTTCTCGGCAAAGACCTTGGCGCCGGGTTGGATCAGACTTGCATCGCGGACCTTGCCGGAAAGGCTGGCCACGTAGGCGCTGACTTGTGCGATCTGGTCGGCGGTGATGATGTCGCCGAAGGCCGGCATTTCTGACAGTCGCGTGTCCGGATCGGAAGCAAAGCGGAGGCCGTGCGTGATCGTCTGCTTGATCTGGTCGGGGCTGCCGCCCCAGAGCCAGTCATCGTCATTCAGGTTGGGAAAGCCCTTCGACCCCTGAGCGCCGGAGCCGTGGCATTGCGTACAGTTGACCTTGAACGCGGCAGCCCCGGCAGCGACCGCGAATTCGCGCAAGGCATCGTCGGTCAAGATCTCCGAGACGCTCTTTGCCTGGATGGCTGCAACATACTTGCCCTTGGCGGCCTCGGCCGCGGCAAGGTCGTTCTTGACGTCCTTACGGCTTGAATAGCCGAGCATGCCCTTGGTTGCCGAGGTCAGCATCGGCCATGCCGGGTATGCGGTCGTATAGACGAGCGCCCACGCTATGGTGACGTAGAAGGTAATCACCCACCATCGCGGCAGAGGATTGTTGAGCTCCCTGATGCCGTCCCATTCATGGCCGGTGGTTGAGACGCCGGAGACCTCATCGATGTGCTCGTCGCTCATGATCACTCGTCCTCGAGCGGAATGCGGGCAGCTTCGTCGGCCAGCCTTCGGCTGCCGGGGCGTAGGGCAAAGGCGATGCACCCGACGAAGAACAGCGCCATCGCAACCAGGCCCCAGCTGTCGGCAAACGCCCGCATCAAATTGTAGGTCATCAGCGTTCTCCTCAGCGGTAGCCGGCGGCTTCGTCGTAATTTTTGAAGTCGACCAGTGTGCCAAGCATCTGCAGGTAGGCGAGCAGGGCATCCATTTCGGTGACCTGTTGCGGGTTGCCGTCGAAGTCGCCGATCTTGACTTTGGGGTAACGCGCCTCAAGGCCTGATGTGTCGGCATTGGGATCGGCCTGCGCCGCCAGATCCGCATTGGCGTGCGCGATCATGTCATCGGTGTAAGGGACGGCTACACGCCTGTTGGCGACCAGATGCGTCGAGAAATCCTTCACGTCGATCGGCGTGTCTTTCAGGAACCCATAGCTCGGCATGATCGATTCCGGCACCACCGAGCGCGGGTCGGTAAGATGCGCGACATGCCATGCATTCGAGTAGCGGTCGCCAACTCTGGCGAGATCCGGCCCGGTGCGCTTCGATCCCCACTGGAAGGGGTGATCGTACATGGACTCGGCAGCCAGGCTGTAGTGGCCATAGCGCTCAACTTCGTCGCGGAACGGCCTGATCATCTGGCTATGGCAGAGAAAGCAGCCCTCGCGCATATAGATGTTGCGCCCGACAAGTTCGAGCGGCGAATAGGGGCGCATGCCTTCCACCTTCTCGATCGTATTGTCGAGATAGAAGAGAGGCGCTATCTCGACGATACCGCCGACCGTCACCACGAGCAGCGAGCCAACGAGAAGAAGCGTGGCGTTCTTCTCGATGATTGCGTGTTTGTCCATCAAGCCCATTACCTGGCTCCTGATCGCGCAGGTCGGATGGCGACGGGGCTCGGCATCGGCTCCTCCTCGCGCTGGTGGCCGAGGATGGTCATGGTGATGTTCCAGGCCATGATAAGGGCGCCGGAGAGGTACATGGCCCCACCGATGGCGCGCATGACGTAGTATGGGTGCATGGCAGCGACGGTTTCGGCGAAGGAATAGACCAGGAAGCCCTGCTGGTCGTATTCACGCCACATCAGGCCCTGCATGATGCCTGACACCCACATGACCGAGGCGTAGACGACGATCCCGAGTGTCGCCAGCCAGAAGTGCCAAGTGACGAGCCGCAGCGAGTAGAGCCGGTGACGGTTCCAGAGCTTCGGCACCATGTAGTAGATTGCGCCGAACGAGATCATGCCAACCCAGCCGAGCGCGCCCGAATGGACGTGGCCGATGGTCCAGTCGGTATAATGCGACAGCGAATTGACCGCCCTGATCGCCATGATCGGGCCTTCGAAGGTCGACATGCCATAGAAGGCGACGGCCATCACCATCATGCGGATGATCGGATCGGTGCGCAGCTTGTCCCAGGCGCCGGACAGCGTCATCAGGCCGTTGATCATGCCGCCCCAGGACGGCATCCACAGCATGATCGAGAACGCCATGCCGAGCGTCTGCGCCCAATCTGGCAAGGCGGTGTAGTGCAGGTGATGCGGGCCAGCCCAGATGTAGAGAAAGATGATCGCCCAGAAATGGACGATCGACAGCCGGTACGAATAGACTGGCCGGTTCGCCTGCTTGGGCACGAAATAATACATCATGCCAAGGAAGCCGGCGGTGAGAAAGAAGCCGACCGCGTTGTGGCCGTACCACCATTGGGTCAGCGCGTCCTGGACCCCGGAAAAGGCGGAGTAGCTCTTGGAGCCCAGGAACGAGACTGGCATCGACAGGTTGTTGACCACATGCAGCATCGCGATGGTCACGATGAACGACAGGTAGAACCAGTTGGCGACGTAGATATGCGGTTCCTTGCGCTTCAGGATCGTGCCAAGGAACAGAATGAGGTAGGCGACCCAGACGATGGTCAGCCAGACATCCACATACCATTCGGGTTCGGCGTACTCGCGGCCCTCGGTGATGCCGAGCAGATAGCCGGTCGCGGCCATGACGATGAACAGCTGGTAGCCCCAGAAGACGAACCAGGCGAGATCACCGCCGAAGAGGCGGGCGCGGCAGGTGCGCTGCACGACATACAGAGACGTGCAAAGCAGCGCGTTGCCACCGAAGGCGAAGACGACACCGGATGTATGCAGCGGCCGCAAACGGCCGAAATTGAACCAGGGCTGGATGTTGAGATCGGGATAGGCGAGCTGAAGCGCGATCACCACGCCGACCAGCATCCCGACGACACCCCAGAACACGGTGGCGATCGCGCCGTAGCGGATCGGACCATCCATGTAAGCGGATGGGTCAATCGGAGCTGCTGGCTTGAACTCCGTGTTGCGCAACAGGATCGCAGTGAAACCAGCCACTGCGAAGAACAACACCCACATATGTCGGCGGAAAGGTTCATCCACGCCGAAGCCGGCGGCCACCAGGGCCGCAAAAGCGAACACGCTTAGAAGGACGATCTCTGTGCCGAATTTCATTGCAGATCCCGATCTCGAATCTGGTGGATGCCAAATCCGCAGCGCACTAATTGCGCAGCCGCCGCCCCCTCGCCCTGATCTATGTCAGGCCGCACGATTTTGTGTCGGCGGCGCAATCAGCAGGTGGCGAATGAACGAGGAACGCAGCGCGGGCTCACCCCCTCATGGAAGGCGTTCCCTGGGTTGGGCGGGCGCAGACGCGATCGATTGAGGCGAAAGCTGAGGCTCTGCGACGCGTTGGATGCTATTGCCGATGCCCTGCCAAACGTTGTTCGGATCCCATTGGAAACGAACGCGATCGTTCGGCCGAGCCGTGGCAGCTTAAGGACCGTGCTTCGCCGGTATGTGCCGAAACACACCTGGCGATTGGTCGTCGTCCCTATCAACGC
>NZ_RZSR01000260.1:0-6501 GCF_004023265.1 Mesorhizobium sp. M1A.F.Ca.IN.020.06.1.1 | reverse complement strand
GTAGTGGCTTGTGTTTCGTTGATTGTAGCTGGGACCGACCGGCGATATCGGAAAGCGACGTCACCACCGAATGCCTTTGCGATGCTACGCGACATGCTTTCGAGCTGCGTCTCAGCAAAATCGCGCAAAGCGGGTTTCAGCGCGCGAACCGTTCCGGCGAGTTCAACCTCATCTGCAATGACATTGTAAGCGTTGGAGGCTTTCAGCTTCGTCACTGATATCACGAGGGAGTCCACCGGATCTGTGCTTCGCGAAACAAGCGTTTGAATTCCGATGATGATCTGTGCAGCGATAGTGACCGGGTCGATGGATAGGTGAGGCGAGGCGGCGTGCGCTCCTCTGCCTTTGACGACAATCTCGAAGTCGTCCTGAGATGCCATCATCGGACCTGCGCAGATCGCAAATTTTCCGACATCGACGCCAGGCCAGTTGTGCATCCCGAATACCTGCGAGATGCCAAAGCGATCCAGGAACCCGTCTTCGACCATTTTCAGTCCACCAGAGGGCAACTCGACCTCTTCAGCAGGTTGAAAAATGAGCGCCACGGAACCCTTGAAGTCGCGTTTCTCGAAGAGATACTTTGCCGCTCCCAGGAGCATCGCCGTATGCCCATCATGCCCGCAAGCGTGCATTTTTCCAGCTATAGTAGATGCCCACGCCTTTCCCGACGCCTCTTCAATTGGTAGAGCATCCATGTCTGCCCTCAGGCCGATCGTCGGTCCGTCACCGCGTCGACCTTGGATCAGCGCCACGACACCTGTTCCGGCGATGCCGGTTTCAATTCGATTGATGCCGAACGATGCCAGCTTCTCGGCTACGAACCGCGCTGTCTCGTGAACGTCAAAACCGAGCTCGGGGTTTTGATGAAGGTGCCTTCGCCACGCAGCGACCTCATCGTGCAGATTCTGAACATCTGAGAGGGTTGGCATTTGCTCTCCTGCGATCCAAGCAAAGCGCTGAGCGGAAACTGAACATTGCAGGCCGGCTTGATGCGGTTGCACATTGCAGTAGCTTTGACGAAGTTCTAAACCAAAAATAACGCAGCTGTGAAACAGTTCGATCGGATCGCTCGAGTTTTTGAGCGGATGGCGTCAAGACCCTATCAGTATCGTGGCAATGATGTGCGTCCCAAGCAGAACAGCGTCATCAGGAGGAAGAGAGTGGACGATCTCGATCGGCGGATTTTGAACGCACTTCAAAAAAACAATCGCATGTCCTTCTCTGAGCTAGCGGACGCACTGGGTTCGTCCGCCGCGTCATGCATGCGCCGCGTGAACAAATTGCGTTCTGACGGGGTCATCACGGCGGACATTGCGTTGGTGGACCCCAAAGCGCTCGGCAAGACATTAACGGTCGTCGTCACGGTGGAGCTGGACAGGGAACGCCTTGACCTGGTCGATGAATTCAAGCGCGCCATGCGTGCGGCAAAGGAAGTCACGCAATGCTATATGGTCACTGGAGCGGCAGATTTCGTACTCATCGTCGCGGTCGAGGACGTTGAAGCGTTCGATGTCTTCGTGAAGACCAAGTTGTACACGAATGCAAACGTTCGAAAGTTCAACAGCATGATATCGCTAGACCGGGTAAAATTTGAGCCGCGAGTGCTGGCTTAGCCGGCTGCCTCTGAAACCATTGCGCCACCTTTCAAGGTTTTTTGTAACGCGTATTGCGTTCCAGGCGTCCGTTTGATCGGGTAATGCTCGAAAAATCCTGCAGTTTAAAAGCGGCCAGATGACTGGTGACGACCCCTTCCAGTGGAGGTCGGCTTGAGAAGAACACCTTTGTGGAACGCCCACACATCGATGCGGACGCTGAGAAGAGATTCATCTTGAGCTGGGGCCATTGTGGCGGTTTTGACCTTGGTGTGCTCGATGCACTGCGAAGTTTTTTGGAGGTTCCACAAATGACACTTGCCGTCGGCGCAGCCGCAGCAGCGTTTCCTGCGATAGATGATCGCCATCGTGATCAACGCAACTATCCCCATGGCGTTGCCTTCATGGATGGCCAATATCTTCCCATGTCGGAAGCGAAGATTTCGGTGCTGGACTGGGGCTTCCTTCACTCTGACGCCACCTACGATACCGTCCATGTCTGGGATGGCCGCTTCTTTAGGCTTGACCTTCATCTCGACCGGTTTTTCAAAGGAATGGAAAAGCTTCGAATGAAGCTCCCTTACTCCCGCGAGGAAATCGAGACGATCCTTTCGACATGCGTTTCCCTTTCGGGCCACCAGTCTGCATATGTCGAGATGATCTGTACTCGCGGCGGTTCTCCGACGTTCAGCCGCGATCCCCGCCAGGCAGAAAATAGGTTCATTGCCTTTGCCGTCCCTTTCGGATCTGTAGCGAACAAAGAGCAACTGGAGCGCGGGTTGCACATTGCGATAAGCGACACCGTGCGTATTTCTCCGAAGTCGATCGATCCCGAGATCAAGAACTATCATTGGCTTGACCTGGTGAAGGGTCTTTTCGACGCTTATGACGCAGGTGCAGAGACCGCGCTCATCGTGGACACAAACGACAACATCGCTGAGGGACCAGGGTTCAACGTCTTCACTGTGAAAAATGGTGTGCTGAAAACTCCTGGATACAGCGTCCTCCCGGGTATTACACGCAGAACCGTTTTCGATCTTTGCAATGAGCTTAAGTTGCCCGCTAGCGCCGGCGACGTAAGCCGTGAAGAGCTGAAAGCAGCTGATGAAATCTTCATTACGTCGACTGCCGGCGGGGTCATGCCAGTAACGCGCGTGGATGAAGCTGTCATCGGCAATGGGAAGGTTGGTCCTGTCACGCTGCAGATCAAGGATCTGTATTGGACGAAGCACACCGATCCCGCATGGTCGACGCAGATCAGCTACGCGTAAAAATCTGTTGCGAGATTGAGCCAACCTTCCCGATCGAGGGTTTGCTCAATCCTCCGCGTCAACTGTAGGAGCGCATCCGGACGAAATATTCCAGGCAGCTTCTCCTGGCAGCACGACGGTTAGCTGGCGGCGGCCCCCTATATAGCGGCATAGCGCAAGCAACAAGCCGGCAACTAGACTCAGCGGCCCTGCCAGGCTTGGATGAGCAGGGCAGGGACGGCTTTATTCTGCCGAGCACTCCAGCGCTCGCCCGAGCTCATTCAATGACGGTCGTTGCAACATAGTCCGAGTGTGTCGGTAGCCTTAGTCTTTGAGTGCAAGGCGCAACGCATAGCTTCGGAACGGGCCTTCAAAGGCTCGAAGGCCGTTTCCTAAGCTTCTGGCAGGCGAACGAGAACTTCTCCGTTCACGATGTTCGTTTCGAACACCGCAATTGCACAGTCCGCCGGTCCCTGGACTACCTCTCCAGTTGTCACCTCGAATTGAGCGCCGTGGAGAGGGCACTCGATGAGAGTGCCGTCTAACCAACCGTCGGACAGAAGGGCGAACGCATGTGTGCACACATTGTTCGTCGCGTAGACTTTCTCGTCGATCAGGTAGAGAGCGATTCTCTGGTCGCCGATCACGAAAGGTGTAACCGTAGCTTCTTCGAGATCTGACAATGGACACATACTTATCCATTGGAAATTTAACGGTACAGTATTCATGCTATTTGCCATTGTTTTCGAATTTATGGGGAGGCTTTCAGCCAGTTGCGAGATATAATTGGGATAAATCGACTTCTTCGCATCGACCCAAGATGTCAGGAGAAACCGGCTTTCCAGACTTCAACTCCCGTCGAAGTTGCGTCATCTCGCGGCCGGGGTTCACGCCCACGGCGCTGACGAAATGACCCTCGTCGTTCAACCCGATCTCAAGCCATTTTTCGCCGGTAGGGTCTCCAAGACGGTACAGCCGCGTAGCAAACGCCGGCAACCCGAGCACTTGGATAGTTACGCCGCACTGGTCAGACCAAAACCAAGGTAGATCCTGGTACTGGGCGTCCACGCCGCTCATCACCTGAGCAGCGACCGTCGCCTGATCGCCGGCGGCTGTCCAACTTTCACTTCGCAGCCGCTGGCCAAGTGCAGAGACGGTGTAGTTCGTGACTTCTCCGGCGGCGTATATCCCGGGTATGGACGTTTCACAGCGGGTGTTGACGACGATTCCGTCAGCAGTATCAATACCTGCCTCTGCAGCAATTTCCGCATTCGGCCGAATTCCGATGCCGATCAAGACGACGTCGGCGATCTGCGAACCCCCATTCCAATGCAGAACGACTTCGCCCTTCGCATTGTTCGTCATCCGCAGATCTGCACAGTTCAAACGCAGTTCTCCGCCTTCGCTCAGGTGCCTTTCTGCTACCCATGCGGACAGGGTTGTCGATGCACTGCGCGGCAGCAACCGTGGCGCAAGCTCAAAGACCGTCGTATGGCAGCCCAAGCGCCGGGCAGAAGCCGACACTTCCAATCCGATGAAACCGCCGCCAACGACGGCAAGTCTTTTGCCTGGGCTTAAGGCCGCGCGTAAACGGCTGGCGTCTTCTTCAGTCCGCAAGTAGTGAATTTGTGCTGGGTCCACATCGAAGTTTGCGAGCTGACGCACCCGAGACCCGGTCGCTATCAGAAGCTTAGTATAAGGCTCCGGCTCTCCCTTATCCGTGTGTACCAATCGCCGCAGAGGATCGATGCGAACGACCTTCGTTTCATCCCGGAGAATGACACCGTTCTCGTACAGATCCGGTCCTTTGAGAGTCGGTCGCTTCCCTTCCAAAAGAAACTCTTTGGACAGCGGAGGCCTGTCATACGGTGTCCCAGCTTCACTGTGGATCAATATCTTGCGGTCCTGAGGACAAAGTTCGGAGAGCGTAGTCGCCGCGCGATGTCCTGCGAGCCCTCCTCCGATGATCACGAATGTTTCCATGAATGTTCCTCAGCGATTTGCGAACTCGATGTCGCCAGCTTCACAAAAAGAAACAAAATCGACGAGAGGCACCAGAGGCAGATTCTCGCGAATTTGTTCAGCACAGACGGTCGTTATGAGAGGTGAGGGAGGGGCAGGAAAGGCAAGCGCGCCGCGTTGCGACCGGTTTCAATCCTGCAACTGCAGTGATGTTTCATGGCGGAGACAGGCCCCGCTGTCACTCCACCAGTGCCTCAGCGACCAAACTGTACTGATGCCCTTTTCAGATTTCTGTACATTGTTCAGTCCCGAATTTCGCGCGACACCTCAGCCATTGGGTTGGGCGTCAAGAGACCCCAGACTTAAACAACACAGGTGCGGTGGGAAAGCCTGAGCTGAACTCCTGCACGGTCTACCAAACCAAGGTGCTGACAATGGTTCCTTTCCCAGCCCGCCCGATAGACTGCGACGTCCATGTGGCCATTCCGGATAATCGCGCGTTGCTTCCCTATCTCGATGAGTATTGGCGGGAGCACATCATCCGCCGCGGGTTAGATGTTGAAGACTTCGAACTTAGCTCTTACCCACCCACCATTCCATTGTCGTGCCGGCCCGACTGGCGTCCGCAAGACGGGCTTCCAGGTTCACAGCTTGAGCGTTTGCGCGATCAGGTGTTAGAGCCTTTTCAGTCGAGGTTCGCCATCTGCAACGTGCTGCACGGCTCGCAGATCATGTTCAGCGAGGACCTGTCGGCAGCACTCTGTCGCGCCATAAACAACTGGATCAGCGCTGAATGGCTCGATCGGGATCCTCGGCTCAGGGCATCCATTGTCGTGCCGTTGCACAGTCCCGAATTGGCAGCCGAAGAGATAGAGCATCGCGCTTCCGATCCTCGCTTCGTGCAGGTGCTGATGTTGGCCATGGCAGAGGTGCCGCTCGGAAGGCGACAGAATTGGCCGATTTATGCGGCTGCCGAGCGTAATAATTTGCCGATTGGCATTCACGCAGGAAGCAGTCTTCGTCACGCTCCTAGCCCGCTTGGATGGTCGTCGCATTATATTGACGACTACGTTTCTCAGGCACCTGGGTTTTCCGGCGTTCTCAACAGCTTGGTCGCTGAGGGTGTATTCAACAAGTTCCCTGCTCTGAAAGTTGTACTCTTGGAGTCCGGTGTGACGTGGCTTCCAGCACACCTTTGGCGTGCAAACAAGCAATGGCGCGGCGTGCGGTCTGAAACGCCTTGGTTGGACCGGCTGCCGTCGGAGATCATTCGCGAGCATGTGCGGCTGACTATCCAACCCTTCGACGCCCCGCCGACAGACGCGCAGGTTCAGACGATCATCGAAGAGATCGGCTCGGATGAAATGTTGCTGTTTTCTACCGATTATCCCCACTGGCACTTCGAGGGAACAGCCGCGGTACCGGTTGGCCTTGCCCCCGAAACACTGTCGAAAATCCTGGTCGACAACGCTCTGGCAACATATCCGCGCCTGAGCTGACAGCGAGGAGTTCAGCATGAACACAAATGTTCTCGATCAGAAACCGAAGGGCGCCGCTTCGAGCCACACGGGTTTTATCGATTGCGATATTCACGCGACCTGGAACTCATTGGCGGACCTGGACGAGTTTCTGCCTCAACGTTGGCGAGAGCATCGCGAGACGGTTGGCTCGCGTTGGCGCCAGGGTCTGGCCAAAAC
>NZ_RZSR01000259.1:0-6529 GCF_004023265.1 Mesorhizobium sp. M1A.F.Ca.IN.020.06.1.1 | reverse complement strand
GAGGAAGGGATAATTGATCTCGCCCGTCCCCGGCTCGTGACGGCCGGGATTGTCCGCAAGCTGGATATGCGCGATGCGGCCAAGGTTTGCCTCGATGGTACGGGCGAGATCCCCCTCCATGATCTGCATGTGATAAATGTCGTATTGTAGGAACAGGTTCTTCGAGCCGATGCGGTCGATCAGCGCCAGCGCCTGATCGGTGTAATTCAGGAAGAAGCCCGGAATGTCGCGAGTGTTGATCGGCTCGATCAGCAGCTTGATGCTGGCCTGCTCCAGCTTTTCGGCCGCGAAAGCGAGATTTTCGGCAAAGACGTTTTCCAAAGTAGTGCGATCGGCACCCTGCGGCGCGATGCCGGCGAGGCAGTTGACCTGCTCGCAGCCAAGCGCGTGCGCATAAGTGATCGCCTTGGCGACGCCCTGGCGAAATTCAGGCACGCGGTCGGGTAGCACGGCAATGCCGCGCTCGCCCTTTGCCCAGTCGCCGGCCGGCAGGTTGAAGAGAACCTGTGTCAGGCCGTTCTTCTTGAGGCGAGCGGCAACAACGTCCGGCGCATGGTCGTACGGCCCGATATATTCGACGCCCTTGAAGCCGGCGCGGGCAGCGGCATCGAAACGGTCTAGGAAATCGTGCTCCCCGAAGAGCATCGAAAGATTGGCTGAAAAACGCGGCATTCTTTTGCTCCTTCTTTCCCGGACCTTAATCGAGCATCACGATCGCCGTCGGCGCATCCTCGTGGCTTTCGGCAAGCTCCTCGAATTCGGTGATCTTGTCGATTTCGGTGCCCATGGAAATGTTGGTGACACGTTCAAGGATAAATTCGAGAACGACCGGGACCTGGTGTTCCTTCATCAGCCGCTCAGCCTCTTTGAAGGCGCTGGCGAACTCTTCCGGCTTGCGCACGCGAACCGCCTTGCAGCCCATCGCCTCGGCGACCGCGACATGGTCGACGCCGTAGCCGGCCCCGGGATCGTTTGCCCGGTTGACGTTCTCGAAGGCGAGGCTCACCTCGTAGTCCATCGAGAAGCCGCGCTGCGCCTGGCGGATCAGCCCGAGATAGGCGTTGTTCACGACGACGTGGATGTAAGGCAGCTTGTGCTGCGCGCCGACCGCCAGCTCTTCGATCATGAACTGGAAGTCGTAGTCGCCGGAGAGCGCGACGATGGCGCGATCGGGATCCGCGGCACGCACGCCGAGCGCGGCCGGCAGCGTCCAGCCGAGCGGGCCGGCCTGGCCGCAATTGATCCAGTTGCGCGGCTTGTAGACATGCAGGAATTGCGCGCCGGCGATCTGCGACAGGCCGATCGTAGTCACGTAAGTCGTGTCCCGGGCAAACGCCTTGTTCATCTCCTCGTAGACGCGCTGCGGCTTCAGCGGCACCTGCTCGAAATGCGTCTTGCGCTTCATGGTTTTCTTGCGCTGCTGGCATTCCTTCGCCCAGCCCGACCAGTCGCGCAGCTTGCCGGCCGTACGCCACTCGGTGGCGACGTCGAGCAGCATCTTCAGCGCGGCGCCCGCATCCGAGACGATGCCGAGATCCGGCGCGAAGACGCGGCCGATCTGAGTGGGCTCGATGTCGACATGGATGAATTTCTTGCCCTTGGTGTAGACGTCGACCGACCCGGTGTGGCGATTGGCCCAGCGGTTGCCGATGCCAAAGACGAAGTCGGCTTCAAGCATGGTCGCATTGCCGTAACGGTGCGAGGTCTGCAGGCCGCACATGCCGGCCATCAGCCGGTGATCGTCGGGGATCGCGCCCCAGCCCATCAACGTCGGAATGACCGGCACGCCGGTGACTTCGGCGAACTCGATCAGCAAATCGGAAGCATCGGCGTTGATGATGCCGCCGCCGGCGACGATCAGCGGCTTTTGCGCCTGGTTGAGCATTGCCAAAGCCTTTTCGGCCTGGGCGCGCGTCATTGCCGGCCTGAAGGGAACCAGCGGCTCATAGGCCTCGATGTCGAATTCGATCTCGGCAAGCTGCACATCGAGCGGCAGGTCGATCAGCACCGGGCCAGGTCGCGAGGTGCGCATCAGGTGGAACGCCTTCTGCAGCGCCATCGGCACCAGATAGGGTTCCATGACGGTGACGGCCCATTTGGCGACGGGTGCTGCGATCGAAGCGATGTCGACGGCCTGGAAATCCTCCTTGTTGAGGCGAGCGCGCGGCGCCTGCCCGGTAATGCAGAGGATGGGAATGGAATCCGCCGAGGCGGAATAGAGCCCGGTGATCATATCGGTGCCGGCCGGACCTGAGGTGCCGATGCAGAGCCCGATATTGCCGGCCTTGGCGCGGGTAAAACCTTCAGCCATGTGCGAGGCGCCCTCGACATGGCGCGCGAGAACGTGGCGGATGGTGCCGCGCGCCTTCAGCGCCGAATAGAGCGGGTTGATCGCCGCGCCCGGCACGCCGAAGGCATTGGTGATGCCTTCCTTTTCTAGAACGAGAACCGCCGCGTCGACAGCGCGCATCCTGGCCATGTTCAGCCTCCACTTCGTTGGTTGGCTTTAGAATGCCAGCGCGTTCTCGATTTTTCAATTTTTTCAGAATATTTTTTCATTTCTAGGAAACTGTTGTACCTGGCTGAATTCACTGATCTTTTCCTTTTCCAGAAAATCGCCACGACGGGCTAGTGAAAAACTTTTTCATTGTGCTCCGCACGAAATTGCGGAGAATGCGTGCATGGAAACCACGGAAAAACGCCAACGCGGCCGGCCGCGTGCCTTCAACGGCCCGCAGGAAGCGGCTTCAGTGCAGTCGCTCGACCGCGCGCTGCGCATCCTGGCGATCGTCGCGGACGCCAGCGGCTTGTCCTTGAGCGAGATCGCGGCGCGCAGCGGCATCGCCGCCTCAACGGCCTACCGCATGCTGACGACGCTGGAGAACCACGGCATGGTCGAGTTCGACTCGACCGACCAGCTCTGGTCGATCGGCGTCGAGACCTACCGCATGGGCGCCGCCTTCCTGCGCCGCCGCAAGCTAGTCGACCGCGCCCGCATCGTCATGCAGGAACTGATGGAAAAGACCGGCGAGACCGCCAATCTGGGCGTCGCCGAGGACGATTGCGTGGTTTTCGTCAGTCAGGTCGAGACGCATCAGGCGATCCGGGCCTTCTTCCGGCCGGGCACGCGCAGTTCCTTCCATGCATCAGGCATCGGCAAGGCGGTGCTGGCGCATCTCGAGCCGGAGCGGGTCGCCGCCATCCTGCGCAAGGCCGGCCTGCAGCGCTTCACCGACAAGACGCTCTCCGACATCTCGGCGCTGGCTCATGATCTGGCGACCATCAAGCATCGCGGCTGGTCGGTCGACGACGAGGAACGCCATCCCGGCATGCGCTGCGTCGCCGCTGCCATCTTCAACGAGTTCGGCGAGCCGATCGGCGGCGTTTCCGTGTCCGGCCCGACGGTGCGCGTGACGCCCGAGCGCCTGGCCGAGATCGGTCCGCTGGTGCGCGAGGCCGCGGCCGAGGTGACGAAGATGATCGGCGGCGTGAAAGTCTACTGACTGCGACAGCTTTTGTTTGCGCATGACCCCGGCGTCATGCGCCGGGCAGCGCGCTCTTGGCCACCATCTCGGGACGGCCGGACTAAACGTATCGCTGTACACCCTCGGCTGCATGGGCCCTGCCGTCTTGCCGAGGCGTTCGAATGCATGCGAAAGGGCGTGGATGCGGAAAACGGTTCAACTATTGCTCGCCGCTTCACTTTGCGGATGCGCTGCCACGACACCGGTGCCGGACTCGAACGGGCAGCGCGTCGATTCCATACCGATCTCGCTTGCCCTCGAGGAGATCATTACCGCCGGCGTCCGCCAGCACTTGAAGGATCCAGTCTCGGCGAAGTTCGGGACGATGCTTGCCGGTGAGCGGACGTTGAACGGCCGCCATGAGATCGTGGTTTGCGGCTTTGTCGACGACAAGCGCTCGGCCGGCGGCTCCAGCGACGGCAAAGCCTTCATTGCCAAGGTCAACCCGGATGCCGGAAACAGCTTCGAACTTGTCGCGATGAGCGGTGAAACGTCTAATGCCGGGCTTGCCATTGCCGGCGCTTGCCGCAGCGCGGGATTGGCGATCGAGGCCAAGACTTCGTAGCACCAAACGAAAAAGGGGCCGCGAAGCCCCCTTTCCGGTTGCCGAGACGGTGGCTCTCCTCTGTTTTACGCAATTCCGGACGGAAAACCGCTATGCGCTTTTCCTGGAATTGCTCTCAGAGGCGGCAGTAATGCGGATAGCCGTCGTAGCCGATGTAGGTGTTCGAGCCCGGATCGTAGCTGGCATAGCGGGCCATGCAGCGGCGAACATGCCAGGAACCGTGGTAGCCATCCTCGACATAGACCGTCCGCGGCTGCTGAGCGAGCAGGTTGCCCAGGACGAAGCCGCCAACGCCGGCGGCGATGCCGATGCCGAGCTCGCGGCGGTGATGATGGTCGTGAGCGGCCGAAGGCTGGACGGTGCCGGCCAGCGTGCCGGCGGCGACAGAGGTGGCGATAAGGGTCGAAACGAGCGTGCGCTTGAACATGATGATCTCCTTGGTTCCTGACCGAGGCGATCCATCCGCCTCTTGATCATCTGTCGTTGCAGCGCGGAAAAGGTTCGAAGTTTTTTTCTGATTTTTTTTGAGTGCCCGGAAGCGGCTCAAATCTTTCGGGACTGCTCCTATCTCTGATCGAGGCGACCATTCGCCTCTGGTGATCAGTTGTGGCGGAGCGGCGGCAAAAGGTTCGATGGATGGGTGAATGAGTGAATGGTCGAGAAAACGCCGCCTTTCACCATTAACCATTCACTCCCCTTCACCCCATTCCCGTCACGTGCCGCAGCCAGAAGGCCAGCACGATGAAGCCGATGATCGTGGTGACGCCCGTCCAGTCGATGTTGGCCTTCTTCAGATCGCTGACGGCCTTCATCAGGAGAAGCCAGGTCACGACGATGAGCGGTAGGATGATGACGAATCTAATCATGCGACACCCCGTTCGACGCGATTGCACCCGACAGAGATGTAGGAAGCGGCGCGCCGCTTTTCAGCATGCCGACTAAGCCAAGCGGTCCATTAGCAACCCAAAACGGAGTTTTGTCTTTACTGGCGCACGAAATGTGCTACCGGAGCGCCGTGCCCTTGTAGCTCAGCTGGTAGAGCAGCGGTTTTGTAAACCGAAGGTCGCGGGTTCGATCCCTGCCGGGGGCACCATCCTTCGCTCTGCCAGCTTTCGAGCATCACTATATTCTGGCAATGCGCTATTTCCGGCAGGTGCTGCCATGTCGCGAACTCTGATCGTCATTGGCCTCAGCATAGTTGCCGCTGGCCTGCTGTGGCCCTGGGTAACCAGGATCGGCCTCGGCAGGCTGCCCGGTGATATCGTGATCGAGCGCGAGAATTTCAGGCTCTACGTTCCCATCACCACGGGAATTCTGATCAGTGTCGTTCTCTCGACCATTCTGTGGCTGATCAACCGTCAGTGAGTACGTTCGGCCGCGACGCTTTGCTGAAAGCCCTCTACCTGCTCGCTCTTGATCTTCTATACGCCGATCGCAGCCACCAAGATCCGGTTCTGCCGCCTTATCGCCGCGCGCAGCTCCGGGATTTTCGCCTCGTCGCGCTTCACGAACTCGATGAACATCATGTTCATGTTGTTGAAGATCAACTCGCCCACCGCTGGGCCGTCGATGTCTGACCGCACCAGGCCGATCTCCTGCAGGCGGGCGATCAGCGCCCGGATCTGTTCGGTCAAGGCGCGGTCGAGCGCGGTATAGGCCTGGCCGAAAGGGCTGTCGGGCAATTGGGTCGAGATTGCCATCGCCTGCCGCCACATCTCCTTGCTCAGGTAATTGAGCGAGTGCTCGATATAGATGCCGATCAGCCTGTCGAGCGCGTCGCAGACATCGGCCGGCGGGCTGCCGACCACGCCTTGCCCGGCATTCAGCACCTCGTTGACCTCCATAGCGACGATGGCGCCGAGGATGTCACCCTTATTCTGGTAGTAATTGTAGATCGTGCCGATCGAGACCTCTGCCTGCGCAGCTATGGCCTCGATCTTGGCGCCTTCATAGCCGGCCTCACGGAAAAGCTCCGTCGCCGCATCGATGATGCGGCGGTGCCTGTCCGCCTTCTGCCGTGCGCGCAATCCGCTCATATCGGCCTCTCTGCCACAAAATCATAATTGACTCAATTTTAGAATTGGTTCAACTTTTCCTCAACAAGCCAGCAAGGCAGGGAGAACACTCGATGACTGTCCGGAATCCGCTTTCCAGCCTGAAGTCCCGTCTCGGAGCCGCCTGCGCTGCTGTGGCACTGCTCGCCGCTGGCGGCGCTCAGGCCGCCGATCTCAACGCGCTGATCTGGTGCGACCACTCCGATCCGGCGCTGCTGCAGCCCTTCGAGGAGGCCAACAACGTCAAGGTCAACGTCAAGGAATTCGAGGGCACAGGCGCAGGGCTCGCGATCGTCGATCAGTCGCAGCCGGGCGATTGGGACGTGATGGTGATCGATTCCATCGACGTACCGCGCGGTGTCGAGAAAGGCCTGTTCGAGCCGCTG
>NZ_RZSR01000258.1:0-6550 GCF_004023265.1 Mesorhizobium sp. M1A.F.Ca.IN.020.06.1.1 | reverse complement strand
GCCTTCCTTGCCGGCCACGGAAGCGACATTGACGATGCGGCCGTAGTTGCGCGCGATCATGCCGGGCACCAGACGTCGGCAGCAGTAAAAGACGCCGTTGAGGTCGATTTCGATGATCTGCCGCCAGGCGGCGGGGTCATAGTCCACCACGGTCGCGGCCGGCCCGGCAATGCCGGCATTGTTGACAAGGAGATCGACAGGCCCGAGCGCCTGCTCGGTCTCGATTGCGGCGCGGTCGACGGCCTCGATCTGCGACTGGTCGCAAAGCAAGGCATCGACCCGGCCCAAGGGAGCAAGCTCGGCCACAGCGCTCGCCATCGCGGCCTGGTCGATGTCCCAGATGGCGACGCTTGCGCCCGACGACAGCAGGCGTCGGGCGACCGCAAGGCCGATGCCTTGCGCGCCGCCCGTCACGACCCCGACGCGGCCAGAGAGATCGACAGCATTCAAACGACGGTTCATGGCCAATTCCTCTGCTTCTCCATGCACTTGGTAGCGCGGATCAGTCCCTGACGTTTCGCGCCACAAGCTTGGCGACGCTTGGCCCAACAAGCAGCACGACGAGGAAACGGGCCGATTGCAGCGCCATGACGAAGGAGATGTCGACGTTCTGCGCGGCGGCGGCGATGATGGCGACGCTGTCCATGCCGCCGGGGCTGGTCGCCAGATAGGCGGTCAGCGGATCGATGCCGAGCACGCCGCTGATGACGAAAGCCATGCCGCCGCAGAAGGCGATCAGCGCTACGATCGAGGCGATGATCTGCGGCAGGGCGCGTGCCGCGTGGCGCAGGATCGGCCGGGTGAAGTTCAGCCCGATCGACCAGCCGACCATGGCGTAGCTGACGGCCAGCAGCCAGGGCGGCAATTGCATCGGCACGCTGAAGCCGAGATGGATTACCGCGCCAAAGATGAAGGTGCCAAGGAAGAAGGGCGAGAGCAGTCTGAGCAGCTTGCCGAGCAGGCCGCCGACGACCGCGATGCCAAGGGTGGCGCCAAAGGCCAATGGATCGATCGGCGGAAACCAGATGATGGGCGGCACTTCGACGCCCGACGTGTCGACCCACATCTTGGCGACGAGCGCCGCCGTCACCGAAACGAAGATGACGCGCAGATATTGCATGAAGGCGACGAGGCGCTGGTCGGCACCGAAGGCGCCGGCCATCAGCACCATGGCGGTGGCGGCGCCCGGCGAGGAACCCCAGACCGCCGTGGTGCCGGGCAGGATGCGCCAGCGACTGATCAGCCAGCCTAGCAGGCTGGAGGCGGTGAGCGTCGCCACCACCATCCCGAAGAAGAGCGCCCATTCGGCGTAGAAGACCGGAAATATGTCGACCGAGATCGAATTCGCCACCAGGCAGCCGACCACGGCCTGAGCGGAACCGAACAGCGCGCGGGGTACGCGCACCGTGGCGCCGTTGGTGCCGGCCAGGATCGCGGCAAGCATCGGGCCGATCAGCAGCGCCGCAGGCAAGGCGGCCAATTCCAGCGCGCCGGCAAAGAGCAGCGAGAGCACCACCAGCGCCAGCCACTGCTGCAGCGGGCGCAATCGCGTCATGCGTTGAACAGACGGTTGCTCCAGTGACGGTCCTTCTGATGAAGAGTCCATATCCGGCTCTTAGCCCGGGCACGGACAAATGCGAACCCATTTTCCCGCGGAAATGCCGTTGGCGACGGTCTCGCGCTCAGCTGCCCTTCTCGGGGGCCGGAAGGCCGAAGCCGCCGACAGGATGGGTCTCGACCTGGAATTCGAAGCCGGCGATGAAAGGACGCGCCCTGGCGATTGCCGCCTGGACTTCGGGCAGTTGCAGGGACGCCTTATGGCTTGCCTGATCGGTCCACACTTCGGTGACCCAGATCGCGTCGGCATCGGCCGGGTCGGTGGCGATGATGTAGCTCAGGCAGCCGGGCAGCGCACCGGTCGTCTCACGCAGCACGTCCATGACTGCATCGCGCTGGCCGCGTGCCGCCCGCATCTTGCCGATCAGTCCGAACATTCCCTTCCTCTCCCTCCAGGTTGCACGCTGAGCTGAGTATGCAATCGCCAGCTCACGGCATCAACTGGCCACCATTGACCTCGATCACCTGGCCGATGATGTAGCCGCTCAAGAGGTCGGAAGACAGGAACAGGTAAGCGCCGACGCAATCTTCGGCCCTTCCGGCGCGACCCTGCGGAATGGTGGCGACCATGCCCTTCATCTGCTCGGCGGTGGAATAGCGCTCGTGGAACGGGGTCAGGATGGTGCCGGGCGCCACGGCGTTGACGCGGATGCCGAAGCCGATCAGCTCCTTGGCCATGCCGCGCGTCACGTTGGAGACGAAGGCCTTGGACGAGCCATAGAGGCCGGCGCCGCCGCCGGCGCCGTTGCGGGCGGCGATCGAGGTGGTGTTGATGATGAAGCCGCCCTGGCGCTTCAGCCATGGGATCGCTCTGCGCGAGGCCGTCAGCACCGAGCGCGCGTTGAGATCCATCACCGCATCGTAATGGGCCTCGGTCTGCTCGGCATAGGCAACGCGGCCGAGCATGCCGCCGGCATTGTTGACCAGCCCGTCGAGCCGGCCGAAATGTTCAGCGCTCCCCTCGACCACGCGCTCGACGTCGGCGGGAACCGAAAAATCGCCCTGCGTCAAGAACACCTCGCCGCCGTCGTCGCGGATGGTTTTGGCGAGCTCTTCGGCGGCTTCCCGGCTTGAGTTGTAATGCAGCGCAACGCGGCATTTCTGCCGGGCATAGGCGAGGGCGAGGGCTGCTCCGATCCCGGTCGACGCGCCGGTGACCAGCACCGCCTTGCCGGCAAGATCGGGAATGACAAGCGTGGTCGGGTCAGTTGGCACGTCGATATCTCCAGGATTGCGCTGGCAATTGGTAGACGCTTCCCGGCCAGGTGTTCAAGTCAAGGCAAGATCAGGGCGCGAATTCAGGGCCGCAGATAGACATAGCCCTGGCGCTGCAGCTCCGCGAGCTTGACCACGCCGCCTTTCTCCGCGACCTGGAAGCCGGCAAGCAGGTCGGTCACGGCGATGTCCATGCCATGCATGGTGTTGCCGCAGGCCTGCGGAACAAGTCCCTGCTGGACGAGACCGGCAAAGCGGCTGGAGGTCGCTCCGGAAGCGCTCTTTGCCTTGAAGGCCGCAAGCGCCGGCCCATGCACGACCAGCACGACCTCGACATTGCCGCCGGTGCCCTCATAGTGGTTCTTGATGTTGCCGAGGACGAAGTTGACCTTGTCGGCGTCGCTGAGATGGTAGGCGACCTTCAGCCTGTGCTCGCCGGTGGCGGCGCTCGCCTGGCGAAGACCGAAAAAACCGGCCGCTCCGGCAAGACCGGCGCGGAAAACGTCACGGCGCAGCATCGCATCCTCCTCAATCCGGCGGCTCTCGCAAGTTTGCGTGGCCCAGCCTTCGTGCCTAGACTAGCATGAGTCGCAATCACGTCCTGTCTGTGGGAGGAGAGGATCACATGACGTCGAGGATGGTGGCAGGTGCAGTGCTGGGTGCCGCCCTGTTCTTTGCCGACGCGGCGCTCGCAGATGATGCCCCCAAGCTGACCGAACTCAGCCCGAGCGGTCCCGACGTCTGCTTCGGCCGGGTCTATGATGCCGCCCATCTCAAGGCGCATCCGCACCAGAAGGTGGCGCGCATCTTCTTCTACCATGGCCACGATCCGGTCAGTCGGCCGAACGAGGAGCCGAGCTCGATGTCCGACGCCGCCTATAACGGCTTTCTCACCACCACGGTGCGCGGCGCCAAGAAGCCGGAATGGGCGGCTGCCTGGTGCAACAAGGAGGATCCGAGCGACAGGGCGAGCGACATCCGCTGCGGCATGGAATGCGACCGCACGCTCGCCTCGCTGAGGGTCGACGACAAGGGCCGGCTGATCCTCTCCAACGTGCAGCGTGACGTCTATCTCGACGCCGGCGCGGAGGAGGATCTCGGCAAGGCGAAATACAACGAGCAGGCGCTGGGCAGCGAAGACGATAATTTCCGTCTCGATCCGATGCCGGCCGACACCTGCAAGGCGGAGTTCGCGCGCATCGATCCGATCGACCCGGCGCTCGGGGCCCCGCTGCGCGAGCGGCTGAAGCCGGACCAGCCCTTCTGCTACGGCCGCGACTATGACGACGCGCATCTGGAATCCCATCCGGACCAGATGACGCAGTCGATCCGCGTCTTCCGCGGGCCGATCGAGCTCGCTTCCTTCGCCGCCGGTGGCGATGCCGCCAACTGGCCAGACGGCGCCGACATCGCCATCTCGGTGACGACCAGGCAGAAAGAGGCCAAGGTTACGCAGACCTATTCCTGCCAGGGCGAGGCCGATCAGTGGCGCTGCTCGGCTAGCTCCAAGATGAGCGACTTTGCCTGCGACATCTCGCAGAAGGAGATTTTTCTCAAGCGCGGCGCCAGCGGCACGATGCTGCTGGCCAACCCCAACAATGCGCTCGCCATCATCGACCTCTGCTCGAAGATCGCGGGCGGCAAGACCACGTCCGACGACAAGGTGTACAGGCTCAATCCGATGCCCCAGTCGGCCTGCACGCCGTGAGTGTGCCACTTCGTCACTCTAAAGTGTGGCGCTTCGTCATCCTATGCGGAGCAAGGAGGGAAGCGACGCGGCGCAGCCATAGGATCCATGCCGTTATGCTAAGGCGTTGAAACGGTGTAGAATTCTGCTTCGCTGCATGCTTCGGCCAAGGCCACGGCATGGATCCCAGGGGGTCTCGGCGATGGAGCTTCGCTCCTGCTTCGTCCAGGGATGACGACACCGCGGAGGCCCGGCCAATTTTCCAAGGCGTGCCTGGAAATCGCTTCAGGCGAAAGGCACCGCCGTTGTGCCTTTCGGCAGCTTCGCCTCGTCGTCCGGCTCGACATGGATGGTGACGCGCACCGAGGGGATCTCGGCCTTCAGCGCGTCCTCGATGCGGTCGCAAATGACATGGCTGGCGCCGACCGTCATGTCGGCGTCGACGACGAGGTGGAACTCGATGAAGGTCGCTCGCCCGGCGATGCGGGTTTTCAGGTCATGCACCTCCAGCGCACCCTTCGAATTGGCCGAGATGATATCGCGGATCTGCATGTGCTCCTGGGTGTCGACGGCACGATCCATCAGTCCGCTCAGCGACTCTCCGGTAAGCTTCCAGCCCTGATAGAGAATGTTCAGCGCAACAAGAAGCGCAAGCAGCGGGTCGAGGATATGCCATCCAGTCATCACCGCGGCGACAAGGCCCACGATGACGCCGACCGAGGTAAGCACGTCGGTCATGATGTGCTGGCCGTCGGCGACCAGGGCCGGCGATCGTTCGCTGCGGCCGTTGCGGATCAGCACGAATGCCCAGACGGCATTGACGAGCGCCGCGCCGGCATTGATCGCCAAGCCCTGCCAGGGCTGTTCGAGCGACGCGGGATTCTGCAGCGATTGCCACACCTTGGCGATGATCAGCAGCGCCGCAACGACGATCAGAACACCCTCGAGCACCGCAGAAAAATACTCGGCCTTGTGATGGCCGAAGGGATGGTCGCTATCGGCCGGCTTATGGCTGATGCGGATCGCCCAGAGAGCGGCTGCTGAAGTGATGACGTTGACGATGGATTCCAAAGCATCGGAATAGAGGGCCACGGAGCCGGTCATCTGCCAGGCAATGAATTTCAGCCCCATCACCAGGAAGGCGATGACGATCGACCAGAAAGCGAGGCTGGCGATCTTGCGCTTCGCGGCGGCTCTTGCGGCCGCCGTCGCCGTGTCTTCCACCGCGGCCATCGTTGCTAGGCAGCCTTTTCCTTGGCCTTGCGCGGCAGATGCGCAACGATGTTCTCGATGATGCGCATGCCGGCATTGTGGCCGAGCGTCATGATCGATTCCGGGTGGAACTGAACGGCGGCGATCGGCTCCTTGCGGTGCTCGAAGGCCATGATGACGCCGTCCTCGGTCTCGGCCGTCACCACGAAACCTTCGGGCAGGCGCACCGGATCGGCGAAGATCGAATGATAGCGGCCGACGGTCACTTCCTTGGGCAGCCCCGAGAAGATGATGCCCGGCTTCGAGACACGGATGCGCGAGGGCTTGCCGTGCATCGGAATGTGCAACTGCCGCAACTCGCCGCCATAGGCTTCGGCCAGCGCCTGCAGGCCGAGACAGACGCCGAAGACCGGCAGGTCGCGGGCGCGCGCTCGTCTGATGGTCGCGGCGCAATCGAAATCCTTCGGCGTACCCGGGCCGGGGGAGAGCACGACGAGATCGGGCTTCAGCCGCTCGAACACCTCTTCCGGCACCGGCGTGCGCACGGTGGAAACAGTGGCGCCGGTCTGGCGGAAGTAGTTGGCCAGCGTGTGGACGAACGAGTCCTCGTGGTCGACGAGCAGGATGTTGACGCCGTCGCCGACGCGCGCGGTGGTGCGTTCGGTGCCTGCGGCGTTGCCGGTCTTGGCGTCGCGTATGGCGGAGAGCATGGCGGATGCCTTCAGTTCGGTTTCGGCTTCTTCTTCCTCAGGAACGCTGTCGAAAAGCAATGTGGCGCCGGCGCGCACTTCGGCGATACCGTCCTTGATGCGGATGGTG
>NZ_RZSR01000257.1:0-6580 GCF_004023265.1 Mesorhizobium sp. M1A.F.Ca.IN.020.06.1.1 | reverse complement strand
GCTCGGATGGAAGCTGCCGAACGCACCGAGCTGATTTGAATACCAGATATGGAGAAGAGCTTCAGGGAGGTCTTTGACTGCCTCACCTTCGGCGTTGCCGCCGCCGATTTTACGGCTTGCTCCCTTCGACGGCAGCCCAACTATGTAAAACCCCGATCTCGGGCGAGCTTCGCAAACACCTTCAGCTTCTAAGAGTTCGTATGCATGATGGACGGTTATCGGGCTGTAGCCGGTGTCTTCGCTCAATTGCCTCACTGATGGCAGTCGGTCACCGATCTTCAGCGTGCCAGTGCGGATGCGCTGCTTGATAAGATCAACGATGACTTCGTAGCGACGAACGCCCGGGGCTTGTGGGAGAAGACTCATAGGGCTTCTATTCCAACGGTTGCCACGCCCAAGGTATCAGCAAATACTCGCTTCAGGCGCCACGAACATTTGTTGTGCGACACATCCTTGACCCAGCCTTTCTTGATCTGCGCCAAGCGTGTGGTGCCGACTAATTTCCCGCACTCGCCATAGTCCTCCCAACGATGGTCTTCTCAAGCCAACCCAGCTCCATCTCCGGAACGGAAGACAGAAGCAGGTTCGTATAATCATCAAACGGCGGCTTAAGCACCTGGTGCTTCGGGCCATACCGAACAACTTCGCCACGGTACATCACCGCTATTGAGTCAGCTATCGACTTCACCGTCGCGAGATCGTGAGTGATGAACAGGTAGGCGACGTGTTCGACCTGCTGAAGATCGAGCAGAAGTTTTAGGATGCCATTCGCAACCAGAGGATCGAGTGCGGAGGTAACCTCGTCGCAAATGATGAGTTTTGGCTTGGCGGCCAACGAACGCGCGATACAGACGCGCTGCTTCTGGCCGCCAGAGAGCTCGGCCGGGTAGCGGTCGACAAAACCATTGCCCATTTCGATCTCGTCGAGCAGCTCCGCAACGCGCTTGTCGCGTTCCCTGCCGCGCATGCCGAAATAGAATTCCAGCGGCCGGCCGATGATAGTCCCGACGGTCTGGCGGGGGTTCATCGCCACGTCGGCCATCTGGTAGATCATCTGCAGCTGACGCAGATCCTCCTTCGGCCGGTCGGTAAGCCGGTTGGCAAGTGGCCTGCCGTCGAAAGTGACAGTGCCTTCCGTGGGCGGTAGAAGCCCGGTGATGGCGCGCGCCAGTGTCGATTTGCCGGACCCGGATTCGCCGACGACGGCCAAGGTCTGGCCCGGATAGATGTCGACCGAGACCTTCTTCAGCACCTTGACGTTGCCGCCCCCGTACGCAGCGGTGATATTCTTCACCGACAGGAACGGCGTTGCGCCAGGCTTCTGCTCTGCGTGCTCGATCTCGTGCACGGAGACCAGGGCGCGCGTATAATCTTCGGTTGGTTCCTTGATGATCTGTCTCGTGTCACCACATTCGACCAGCCTGCCGTGGCGCAATACCACGATCTCGTCGGCGACCTGGGCGACAACGGCAAGGTCGTGGGTGATATAGAGCGCTGCCACATGGGTGTCGCGAATGGCGTCCTTGATCGCTGCCAGCACATCGATCTGGGTCGTCACGTCGAGCGCCGTGGTCGGCTCGTCGAAGACGATCAAGTCCGGTTCCGAGCACAGCGCCATCGCCGTCATCACGCGCTGCAGCTGCCCACCGGAAACCTGGTGCGGGAAGCGCTCGCCGATCGTTTCCGGATTGGGCAAGCTGAGTTTCTTGAAAAGCGCGACGGCGCGTTTCTCGGCTTCGGCCCGCGTCGCCATCCCATGCAGCAGCGTGGCTTCCACCACCTGGTCCATAAGCTTGTGCGCCGGGTTGAAGGCGGCGGCCGCCGATTGTGCGACGTAGCAGACTTCGCGGCCGCGCAGCTTGCGGAAACCTTCCTTGCCGCCCTTTAGGATGTCGCGGCCGTTGAGAATCACCTCTCCGCCGGTGATGCGCACGCCGCCGCGGCCATAGGCCATCGAAGACAGGCCGATGGTCGACTTGCCGGCGCCGGACTCGCCGATCAGGCCGAGCACTTTGCCCTTTTCGAGCGTCAGCGACACGTCATTGACGAGAACGATGTTCTTCGTCGGTTCGCCCGGAGGGAACACCATCGCCTCGATGCGCAGGTTGCGGATGTCGAGCAGCACGGATTTTTTCTGCTGGTCAGCCATCAGCCGCGTCCTCCCTTCAGGCTTGTCGTGCGGTTGAGCACCCAGTCGGCGACCAGATTGACGGAAATCGCCAGCATGGCGATCGCCGCCGCCGGGATCAGAGCCGCGCCAATGCCGAACACGATGCCATCCTTGTTCTCCTTGACCATGGCGCCCCAGTCCGCATTCGGCGGCTGGACACCGAGGCCGAGGAAGGACAACGTCGACAGAAAGAGCACGGCGTATATGAAGCGCAGGCCGAGTTCCGAGACCAGCGGCGACAGCGCGTTGGGCAGGATCTCGCGGAAAATGATCCAGCCGCTGCCTTCGCCGCGCAGCTTCGCCGCCTCGACGAAATCCATGACATTGATATCGACGGCGACAGCCCTGGACAGGCGATAGACGCGGGTCGAATCGAGAATGCCCATCACCAGGATCAGCGTCACCAGGTTGGAGGGCAGCACCGAAAGCACCACCAGGCCCATGATCAGCGTCGGGATCGACATCAGGAGATCGACAAGGCGCGACAGGATCGTATCGTACCACCCGCCGAACACCGCCGCCGAGAAGCCGAGTATGGCGCCGAGCGAGAAGGACAGCGCTGTGGCAAGCACCGCGATGAACAGGGTTATGCGGGCGCCGTAGATCACGCGCGAGAACAGGTCACGGCCGAGATTGTCGGTGCCCAGCCAATGCGCCGACGACATCGGTTCCCAGACATCACCAATGATCTCGCCATTACCATGCGGGGCGATCCAGGGTGCGAAGACGGCCGCCATCACAAACATGGCTGTCAGTACGATCCCGATCAGCGCCGGGATCGGTATGCGTTTGAGGTCTACCATGCCAGGCGCCTATTTCGGATGTCTAAGGCGGGGATTCGCGACGATAGCCGCTACGTCCGCAATGATGTTGAGGCCGATGTAGACCGAGGCGAAGATCAGTCCAACCGCCTGCACCACCGGCACGTCGCGCTTGGTGACATGGTCGACCAGATATTGCCCCATGCCCGGATAGACGAAAATCACTTCGACCACGACGACGCCGACGATAAGATAGGCGAGGTTAAGCATGACGACATTGATGATCGGCGCGATCGCATTCGGGAACGCATGCTTGCGGATCACGGCGAAGGCCGAAAGCCCTTTCAGTTCGGCCGTCTCGACATAGGCCGACTGCATGACGTTGAGGATCGCCGCGCGCGTCATTCGCATCATATGCGCAAGCACGACCAACGTCAGGGCCGTAACTGGCAGAGCGATTGCCTGCATGCGCTCGAGGAAAGGCATGCCGTCAAAGACGGTCGAGATGCCGGGGAAAATCTGCCACTTCACGGCAAAGAAATAGACGAGCACATAGCCAATGAAAAATTCGGGGAAAGAGGTCGAGGCAAGCGCGAGACCGGAGATTAGCTTGTCGACCCAGCCATTGCGGTAGCGCACCGCGATCACGCCAAGGATGATCGCGAGCGGCACGGCCACGACCGCGGCCCAAAATGCCAAAAACAGAGTGTTCCACAGCCGGCCCTTGATAGCGCCGCTGATCTCTTGCCCGCTCGTCATGGACGTGCCGAGATCGCCGGTAAGCACGTCGCCAAGCCAGCGGAAATACCTGACATAAGCGGGCTCATTGAGACCCAGCTGTTCTCGCAAATTGGCGAGCGACTCCGGCGTCGCCGATTGCCCAAGAATTGCTTGCGCAACGTCACCGGGAAGGATCTGGGTACCGGCGAATATCAGGACCGAGACGGCCAACAGCAGCATAATGCCCAGCGCAATCCGCTGGGCACCAAGTTTCACGATAGAAGAGGACATCTACTGGTTCCGATTCACCCGGCAATCCAGCACCGTGACAGGGCATAGTACCCTGACAGCTCATAATTCGGATCGTCGATCCAGCCCTCAACCTTTGCGCCCGTCGCATCAATGAACTGGTTGAACATCGGGACGATGGTACCGCCCTCCTGATTCACAATTGTGCCCATGTCCGCGTAAATCTTCTTACGTTTCTCGGGATCCAACTCGGCTCGGGCCTGGAAAAGCATTTTGTCGAACTTGTCGTTCGCGAATTGCGATTCGTTCCAGTCAGCTTTGGAGTAGTATCCGACGGAATACATCTGATCCTGGGTCGGGCGGCCGCCCCAATAGGAGGCGCAGAAGGGCTGCTTTTGCCAGACTTCTGACCAGTATCCGTCGCCCGGTTCGCGCTTAATCTCCAGCTTGATGCCGGCCTTGGCAGCACTTTGCTGGAACAACTGTGCGGCATCGACGGCACCGGGGAAGGCGACGTCTGACGTTCTTAGCAGCACGGTGCCGTCATGGCCGGACTTCTTGTAGTGGAACTTGGCCTTGTCGGGATCGTATTTGCGCTGCTCAACCTCGGTGAAAAGCGGGTATGCGGCGTTGATCGGAAAGTCGTTGCCGACCGTGCCATAGCCGCGCAGCACTTTGTCCAGCATCTCCTCACGGTCGATCGCAAACTTCAGAGCCATGCGCAGGTCGCTATTGTCGAATGGCGCCGTCTTACAGCGGGCGACAAAGACGTAGTGGCCACGGCCCGACACGTTCCGGATGGTCATGCCAGGTACCCGCTTGATAAGGTCGACGAGTTTTGGCTGGACAAAGTTGACGATGTGCACCTGGCCGCTCTGCAACGCGGACATACGGGCAGTCGCATCATTGATGACAATGACTTCGACCTGGTCGGCAAAGCCGCGGTCGTCGCGCCAATATCCGGCGAACTTTTCGCCCCCGAGACGGACGCCGGGTTCGTTCACGGTAACCTTATAAGGGCCGGTACCAATCCCTGCGGCAGGGTTGCCCTTGCCGCCATTCGGCTGAATGATCAAGTGGTAGTCATCCATTAGGAATGGCAGGTCGGCGTTGGGGTCCTTGAGCGTGAAGACCACATTTTGGCCGTCGACAGCAATCTTATCGATGCCCTGCATGATGCCGAGCGCGCCCGACTTTGAATTCTTGTCGGAATGGCGCTCCATAGTGGCAAGCACGTCGGCCGGTGTCATTTCCTTGCCGTCGTGGAACTGCACACCCTTGCGGATTTTGAAGGTCCAGACCTTTGCGTCCTTCGAGGAACCCCACTCCTCGGCAAGCGCCGGCTGAAGTCCGCCCTTGGGATCGATCTGCACAAGCTGCTCACCCCATGCGCGACCGAAGGTGATGTCAACTGAGGTCGAAAAGTGGGCTGTGTCGAGAGTGTCGGTGGCTGCTCCGCCCTGCAGGCCAGCTTTCAGTACGCCTCCCTTAACTGGCGCCGCGGCACGCGCTCCGTTCAACAGCAGCGAGCCGGCGAAAGGGGCGCTCAAGCCCAAAGCAGCTGCGCGTCCGAGAAAGTCACGACGGGACAATCGTCCCCTTACAACTTGCTGGCTAAGTCTTTGCATTTCATCTGTCATTTTAATTCCCCTTTTTTCTATTTGCGGCGGATTAACTGCACTTTACCGATAGTGACCTCATATGATCGACGAACTATTGGCGATCTCTCAATCGCGCAGCGCTACCGACCTTTCTCGATTTCGTAGGTATGCCTTAGTATCCAAGGTCAAGATCGATTTTCCACGCGAGTGGCGTGTTGTTTGCAAACTGGTTCAGGCTCTCGATCGATCGAGAAATGTTCCGATCTAGAACGTCGTCCGCATTAACGGCCTGATCCCCGGTGCCTATGACGTTCGGCAGCCGCTGTATTCCGGTCCGGGAAGGAGCTGGGAAATGGTAGGTGGCCGGGTACGCGTTCTTGTAGTTCCACCAGACGTCCGCGCCGTAGCCGACAATCTTTCCGCTCTTAAGCGCATCGTACAGCGGCTTCTCCTGGATAAGGTTGCCACGCGCAACATTCACTAGGATCGAACGATGCTTCATCGCTGCAATTTCGGCCGCGCCAATAAACGCTTCGGTTTGCTGGGTTATTGGGGTCGACAGAACGACGTAGTCACTCTGAGAGAGAACGTGATGCAGCTTGTCGATGCCGAACACTTCATCAGCGACGCCGGCACCGCGCTCTGGATGGAGGCGGACTCCCAGGACCCTCATGTCGAAGGCTTTGGCGCGTTTGCCGATCGCTGATCCGATCTGCCCAAGACCAATGATTCCGATCGTCCGCCCGTCCATCATTCCCGAGCGTGTGTGGTCGGCGAAGACCTCCAGCGGGTCGCCAGTGACGCACGCCTGATGCTTGAAAAGAAGACGCTTGGCCAACCCCAGAATGATCGCCATGGCATGCTCGGCGACGGGGACGCTATTTGCTCCACGGAGGTTCGTGACTTGCACGCCGAGCGTCTTGAGACGCTGAAGATCGAGCTCGTCGCAACCCGTGTGCATCCAGCAAATCAGCTTGAGTTTTTTGGCGATATTCAAAGCGCCATCTGGCATCACCCAGCCGACGAAACAGTCGACGTCGCTGATGGTATCTGCGATTGACTCCAGAGTTAAATCGAAC
>NZ_RZSR01000256.1:0-6608 GCF_004023265.1 Mesorhizobium sp. M1A.F.Ca.IN.020.06.1.1 | reverse complement strand
TCATACATCTGCTCGAGCTTTTGCAGCTCCAGCGCGCGCTTCTCCAGCGAGCGCTCCGCCTGCGCCAGCTTTTCCGTAAGCTTGTGCAACTCTTCCTCGCGCAGCCTGAGCTCCGCGTTCTTGGCCTGCAGATCGGAAAGCGCCTGAGTCTTGTCCTTCTTCTCGACCGCCAGTCCCTTCAGGGCCTCCTGGGCGCGGCCGATCTCGACCAGTTGCTCGGCCACCTTTTCCTTCAGATTTTTGATGTTCATCTCGAGTCGGCGCGTGTTCATGGCGAACTCGGCGCGGATACGGTCCTTCTCGGCCAGCATCTCGGCAGGCGTCAGCGGCATCGAGGCCTCAAGGCGCCGGCGTGTCAACACGACGGCCCGCCGCCAGACGGCCGGCGCGATCAGCGACACCAGAAAGGCCGCGCAGAGGAAGCCGAGTGCGAAGAACAGGATCGACTGGACCAAGGTGGACTATCCGTATGCGAGGCGGCAACCCGCCATGCCGACTGTGCCACCTTGGCATGGCGGAAATCCAGCGCCGCGGCAAGAGCACGCCGCGGCACGATCAGTCTTATCCGAGCGGCTGTGGCAATCCTGTCCGGTCAGAACGGATTCCACGTCGCCCGCTCGGTCAGCTTCAGATAGCCGAGATTGACGCCGAGCCGGGCACCGACCCCGGTGCGGATCGGAACGAGCAGCACTCTGTTGCTTTGCAGCACGTTGAAGCCGACGCCCGCCACGACATAAGCCGATCCGGCGACGCCGCCGAAGCGGTTGTAGAGGCTGCTGATATCGTCGAGATTGTAGACCAGCATCATCACGCGCGAGCCTTCGCCGCCGAAATCCCAGCCGAGCGATGGGCCTTGCCAGAACACCTTATGGTCGCCGGCGTTCTTGGTGTACAGCGTGCCCTCGCCATAGGTCAGGCCGCCGATCAGCGCGCCGGATCCCTCCTCGCCGAGCAGATAACCGTTTGGCAGGCCGTAGGACGCGAACACCTTTTCGACCACGGTGGCGAGGCCTCCCGACGTCGCGCCGAAGAACTTGTGGCCGGAATCGACAATCTCTTGCGCGGTGTATTCCTGGGCCCGCGACGCCGAGGTTGAGAGGATGAGAGCACCCGAGAGGGCGATCGTCATGGTGAGGACGCGGACGAACATCCGGTCAAAGAATCGGGAAAACATGCTTCCAATCTCCGTCAGGGAGCACTTTCGCCGACGCCTCGTATCCCTACGGCTCTTGGCGGCCGTTTCGAGATGACTGTTACGGGCAAACTATGCCGTAATCCTTTTTCAACCATTAAGCTGGCGCAGGAAGATGGCGGTTCGAGGGCTGAAGAGCCTGACACGATCTCTATCAGCCTCAATTTCGCGGCATCACGCACCATTTTCGCTGTCCGCAGCTGTGGATTTGTTGATGCATGGACGGGCGCTGTGTATTCAGAAGGCCTTGGAAAAGAGCGTGATTCGCGTAGCGGGCGCGACAACGTTCGGCCATGACATGTGAACCAGCAGGGATTTCTCCGATGGCCGAGCTCTTCACCCTCTCCGCCCCCGATCTGGCTGCGCTTTTGTGCAGCCGCGTATGCCACGACATCATTTCGCCGGTCGGCGCCATAAACAACGGCCTCGAACTGCTCGATGAAGGCGGCGCCGACGAAGACGCCATGAAGCTGATTCGCCAGAGCGCCAGGAACGCCTCGGCGCGGCTGCAGTTTGCCCGCATCGCCTTCGGCGCCGCGGGCTCCGCCGGCATGATGATCGATACCGGCGACGCCGAGGCCGTGGCCATTGCCTTCCTGAAGAACGAGAAGCCGGAACTTGTCTGGAACGGCGCCCGCGCGCTGCTGCCCAAGAACAAGGTCAAGCTTCTGCTCAATCTCATTCTTGTCGCCAATGCCGCCATACCGCGTGGCGGCAGGCTGGTTGTCACGTTGGAGAACCTCGAGACCGAACCGCGTTTCTCGCTGTCGGCGAGCGGCCCCATGCTGCGGGTGCCGCCGAAATTCCTCGAGCTGCATTCGGGCCACAAGCCCGAGGAGCCGATCGACGCCCACTCGGTCCAGCCTTATTACACGCTGCTTCTGGCGCGCGAGGCGAACATGACGATCTCGATCCATGCGACGGCCGATGAGATCGTGTTGTCGGCGGCCTGAGGCGACAGCCAAGAACAGGTCAAGTATCCATTGTCACTGATCTTGCAGCTGGCAGTGCGATCGAAGCATTGCCTGCCGCCTGGCACTGCAATGCATCGCAGGCCAAAACCGCGCAAAGCGGTTCTTTGGAAAAACTTTACCTAACCGCTTTTCGGCTTCTTTACCAGATTGTTCTAGGGTGCCTCACGGTTACCGGATTGCCGGTTCGGCAGATGGCAAAGAGGACCCGGAAATGAAACGCTGCCTGTTCGTGGACGACTCGAGCGTCATCAGGAAGGTCGCGAAGCGTATCCTTGGCGGCTCGGACATCGTGGTCTTCGAGGCGGCCAGCGGGCTTGATGCGATCGAGATCTGCTCCGGCGACATGCCCGATGTCATTGTTGTCGACGGCGGCCTGCCGGATATGCAGGCGGTCGACCTCATTCGCCGCATCCGTGCCATCGAAAACCCCGTCAAGCCGCAGATCCTGGTCTCGCTCGTCGAAGTCGATGTCGGCTCGATCATGCGAGCGAAACGTGCCGGCGCCCAGGGTTACCTGCTGAAGCCCTTCAACCGCGCGCAGTTGCTCGAGAGCTTCCGCTGAAAATCGCGGCCTGAGCTTTTCGACACCCCAAACAAAAACCCGGCCTGAGCCGGGTTTTTTGTTTGAATTGGCAGAGGATCAGGCGCTGACGCGGATGTCTTCCGGCTCACGCAGCACATAGCCGCGGCCCCACACCGTCTCGATGTAATTCTGGCCGCCGGACGCTGCGTCGAGCTTCTTGCGCAGCTTGCAGATGAAGACGTCGATGATCTTCAGTTCCGGCTCGTCCATGCCGCCATAGAGGTGGTTGAGGAACATTTCCTTGGTAAGGGTCGTGCCCTTGCGCAGCGAGAGCAGCTCAAGCATCTGATATTCCTTGCCGGTCAGGTGCACGCGCTGGCCGCCCACCTCGACCGTCTTGGCGTCGAGATTGACCACCAGGTCGCCGGTGGTGATGACCGACTGGGCGTGGCCCTTGGAGCGGCGCACGATGGCGTGGATGCGCGCCACCAGCTCGTCCTTGTGGAAAGGCTTGGTCATATAGTCGTCGGCGCCGAAGCCGAGGCCGCGCACCTTATCCTCGATTCCGGCCATGCCGGAGAGGATCAGGATCGGAGTCTTGACCTTGGAGAGGCGAAGCGTGCGCAGCACCTCATAGCCCGACATGTCGGGAAGGTTAAGATCGAGGAGGATGATGTCGTAATCGTAAAGCTTGCCGAGATCGACCCCTTCTTCGCCGAGGTCGGTCGTATAGACGTTGAAGCTTTCCGATTTCAGCATCAACTCGATGCTCTGTGCGGTTGCACTGTCGTCTTCAATCAGCAGAACACGCATTTCATTCCCCTTTTCTGCCGCCGGGCCGCGTCACGACCCGTCCCGAACCCGGAGCAGTGATTGCCTGAACAGAAGGTGCCACCGACTGGTTAACAAATCCTAATTTCGTGTCGGTCACGATATCAGATTTTTTAACCCGTTTCTACACCCACTTGAATCTAATAACGAATCGTAGACCCAAATCGCTCATGTACCACATTAATAAGCAAGCCTAAGTGACTCCAGAGACTCGCAGGCCGCGCTTCCTGCCGCTGTCCGGAATTTTTACCCGGCCTTAAGTCCTCGCCCGTATGATTAACAATGCCCGTAAACGAATGGTTACCGCCGGCAAAAATCTTTAGGGCTTTGTTTCCCATAGAGCGGGGAAAGCCGGTGGAAACGGGCGACGCGTAGGCCTCTCGAGGTCGATGGGACGATATGCAGGTGTGCGTTTTGCGGAGTACCGAGTCATGAAGTCACGTGAAAACCTCGTTCGGCTGAAGCAGTTTCAGGTGAATGAGAAGCGGCGCCAGCTGTTGCAGCTGGACATGATGATCGCCGAATTCGAACGCATGGCCGTCGAGTTGGAGGCGCAAATCGTCGCCGAAGAGAAAAAAGCCGGCATCACCGACATCAACCATTTTGCCTATCCGACCTTCGCCAAGGCGGCACGCCTGCGCCGCGACAACCTCAGGAACTCGCAGAACGATCTTGCCCAGCAGCGAACCATGGCCGAATCATTACTCGGCGAAGCTGAAGCGGAGCTTTCCAAGGCGGAGATGCTGGAATCGCGCGACAGCAAGATCCGCGACACGGAAGTGGGCGGCCGCAGCGCCATGATCGGCTGACCGCCAAACGCAATTGATGCCTCGGAGGACTGCCGGCATCGTGGTGTCGAACCACGAGCCGAAAAAGCCCGGCCTCCGGCTTAGGGCAGCATCGCCGTCTCATCATCCTGATGGTCCGCCGACGCCCGCGCACGGGCATCCTTGATGTCGGGCGCATGCTCTTCCGCCCAGGACCTGATCTGGCTGAGCAGTCCCGCAAGGTTCTGGCCGAGCTCCGTCAATTCATACTCGACCCTCGGCGGTATGACCGGGTAGACCTCGCGCCGGACGAGCCCGTCGCGCTCCAGCACGCGCAGCGTCTGCGTCAGCATTTTCGGCGTGATGCCTTCCAGCTTGCGGGCGAGCTCGCCATTGCGCAGGCGGCCGCGCCGCAACGCGCAAACCGTCAGATAGACCCATTTGCTGGCCAGCATTTCGAGCACCGTATGCGACGGGCATGTGCGCCGGAATGCATCGTAGCCAAAGGAACCGCTGTCTTCACTATCCATGAGGTATCTATATATCCGAAAGGTGCATACTAGACAAGAGATTGTTACTATCCAAACGATAGCGGCAGAAATCAAGCAGGAGACCATCCAATGCGTGCCGTTACCCAGAATACCGTTGGCGAACCCGACGTCCTCTTCGTGGCCGAACAACCGGCCCCCTCGCCCAAGGCCAGCGAGGTTCTGGTCCGCGTCAAGGCCGCGGGCATCAACCCGGTCGATGGCGCGGTGCGCGCCGGCTACTTCCCTCTCATCGGCGAACCACCTTTCATTCTCGGCTGGGATATCTCGGGCACCGTCGAGGCGCTGGGCACCGGCGTGACCGCCTTCAAGGTCGGCGATGCGGTGTTCGGCATGCCGCGCTTCCCCAAGCAGGCCGCCGCCTATGCCGAGTTCGTCGCCACGCCGGTGGACGAGATCGCAGCCAAGCCTGCCGCCATCGACCATGCCCAAGCCGCGGCGCTGCCGCTGGCCGGGCTGACCGCCTGGCAGGGTCTCGTCCGCCACGGCGGCCTGCAATCCGGCCAGCGCGTCCTGATCCACGCCGGCGCCGGCGGCGTCGGCCATCTCGCTGTGCAGATAGCCAAGGCGCGCGGCGCCTGGGTCATCGCCACTGCGAGCCCGGACAAGCTTGAATACGTCCGCTCGATCGGCGCCGATGAGGTCGTCGACTACACCAACGGAGATTTCACCGAACGGGTCCGCGATATCGATCTGGTGCTGGACGCCATGGGCGGCGACCATGCCGACCGGTCACTGAAAGTGCTGCGCGAAGGCGGCGTGCTGGTGTCGCTGCTCAACGTCCACGATGCGACAAGGGCCAAGGCCGGGGAGCGCAACATCCGCGTCGAGCGCATGTCGGTGGTGCCGGATCGCGAGGGGCTGGTGGAACTCGCCAGGCTAGTCGATGCCAGGAAGCTCGCCGTGCACGTGGCGAAGGCTTTTCCGCTGAACCAGGCGGGTGCCGCCCATGCCTTCCTCGCCACCCGACCGATCGGCAAGGTTGTGCTGACGGTTTGATCAGCGCAGATCCCGGAAGCAAAAGGGCGCGGAGTTCCGCGCCCTTCTTTGGTTTCCGGCAGTCGGAGCCTAGTGCCGGTACTGCTGGATCCGCGTCGTGCGCAGCCCGGCAAGGCCATATTCGTCGATCGATGCCTGCCAGGAGAGAAACTCCTCGGTGGTCAGCTTGTAGCGCTGGCAGGCCTCTTCCAGGCTGAGTAGTCCGCCGCGGACCGCCGCGACGACTTCCGCCTTGCGCCGGATAACCCAGCGCCGTGTATTCGTCGGCGGTAGATCGGCTATCGTGAGAGGGCTGCCGTCGGGCCCGATAACATATTTGACTCTAGGTCTAACCAGATCGGTCATCGTACTCTCTACTAAAACTCAAAGACCCAATCCCCGCCACCGTACCGCCACAGCTTTAAAAATTGCCTAAGCGAAGCCTAATGACTAGGTAAGGATCGTGAACGTCGCGTTAGGTTTTCGTTCGGCATTTGAGATAATCGGGGTCCGGCCCTGATTTTGCCCGATAAAATCGCTTGAGGAGCCAAGCTGGCGCCGCCGGGATGCTTGACCTATATTCCGGCCATTGGCAGCCAGCGCCACGCAGATTGAAAGAACCATGAACAGCCTCGATCTTCCCCGACGCCCAGAAGACACCCGCGTCGTCGTCGCGATGTCGGGCGGCGTCGATTCATCGGTCGTTGCCGGCATCCTGAAGCGCGAAGGCTATGATGTTGTCGGCGTCACCCTGCAGCTTTACGACCACGGCGCGGCAACGCACCGGGCCGGTTC
>NZ_RZSR01000255.1:0-6623 GCF_004023265.1 Mesorhizobium sp. M1A.F.Ca.IN.020.06.1.1 | reverse complement strand
GGCGGCCTTCCGCATCGGGCCCGAGCCCGCGCCAAGGCACGAGGCGCCGCAGAAGCGTGGCGCCGAACAGCCCGTGCGCAGGCCACGCGCCGCCAGGGCCGATGTCGCCGTGGTCATTCCCTCGGAGATCGACGTTTTCGACCAGCCGGATATCGAGCAGGCCCCGCCGCCACCGGCGACCGCTCCAAGGAGGCGCTCGCTGCTGGCACGCCTGTTTTTCGGAGCTTTCGGCGTGCTTGTCTCGCTCGCGGTGGGCCTGTGGACGGATCAGCTCATCCGTGATCTTTTCGCGCGCGCCGAATGGCTGGGCTGGCTGGCGGCCGGCATGGCGGCCATCGCGCTTTTGTCGCTGCTGATCGTCCTGATCCGCGAGTTCCTCGCCATCGCACGCCTCGCTGAGGTCGAGAAACTACAGCGACGGGCCGTGGATGCGGTGGCGCGCGACGACCCCAAGGCCGCGCGCGCTCTGGTCGACGAGCTTTCCGCCTTCGTCGCGGCAAAACCGGAGACCGCGGCCGGCCGCCGCTCGCTCGCCGAATTGCGAGGCGAGATCATCGATGGCGCCAATCTGGTGCGGCTCGCCGAGACCGAGATTCTGTCGCCGCTCGATGCCCGCGCCAAGATGATGATCCTGGAGGCCGCGAAGCGCGTCTCGCTGGTGACGGCGGTCAGCCCGCGCGCGTTGGTCGACGTCGCCTATGTCGTGTTCGAAGCCGGCAGGTTGATCCGGCGCCTGTCGGAACTTTATGGCGGCCGTCCCGGCACGCTGGGCTTCTTCCGCCTGGCGCGCGGTGTGCTTGCCCATCTCGCGGTGACCGGCTCGATCGCCGTCGGCGACAGTTTCGTGCAGCAGATCGTCGGCCACGGCCTTGCCGCGAAGCTCTCGGCAAAGCTTGGTGAAGGCGTCGTCAACGGCATGATGACGGCGCGCATTGGCATCGCGGCGATGGAAACGACGCGCCCGCTGCCGTTCATTGCGGTAAAGCGACCGGGGCTAGGCGATTTCCTCTCGGCATTGACCTCGTTCGCGACGCGAAAGGATGGCCGAAGCGAGCAGTAAGGTAAATGCAGAAACGGTCGCCAGTGACGAAGCATTAACCAATCTTCTTCATGGTCACTCTGGTTCCAACAGCAGACTCGTTCGTGCCGGGTGTTGTCAATGAGAAGCGTAATCTTGTCCTGCGTCATGACCGCAACGGTTGCGGCCGCCGTACCGCTCGGCCTCGTCGAAAGGGCCTTTGGAGCAGAGGCTGACAAGCAGTTTTTCCGCTCGGTCGAAGGCAAATGGGTCGGCCCTGGCGAAATCATCGCCGGCAAATACAAGGGCACGAAGTTCACCTGCAATTTCAACGGTTCCACGCCGGACGGCAAGGTCGGCATGACGCTAGACGGCGACTGCCGGGTCGGCGTCTTCACCCAGAAGATGTCGGCGACGGTCGAACGCCGGGGCCGGGATGGTTACAAAGGCACTTTCATGGGCGGCTCGACCGGCAACGGCATGGACATTGTCGGCGGCAATGTCGTCGATCCCCAAAAGGTCGTCTTCACCATTAACCGCAATCAGTTGAACGGCGTCATGCAGGCGCGCGTTCCCGACGACAATTCGATGACCGTGACGGTCGCCGTGCGCGTCGACAAGCAGCTGGTGCCGGTCATCGGCATGAGCCTAAAGCGGGTCGACACGGTCGAAGTCGGCTCGATCGCGAAGAACTGAGCAAAGGCGATCGAGGAAGACAAAAGGCGGCAGCCAATGGCCACCGCCTTCTTTCGTTTTGACTTGGCTCAACCCTTGATGGCGGCAGTCACTTCGTCATATGCCTTGCAGGCTTCGTCCAGCGTCGTGGCATTCTGATATTTCGTCGTCACGGCCTGCACCTTGGCCGTCAGATCAGCCGCCTTGCTCGGATCCTTGGTGATTGCTTCCTGAAGCGCGGCAGCCATGTCCTGCGCCTTCTTGGCGGCGATCTCCTGTGTGCACTCCGGTCCCTTCGAACAGGCCGAAACGGCCAGCGCCGCAACGCCAACGGCAACGAGCAAAAACTTCTTCATGTCAGTCATCTCCTCAAAAAAAGGCAGCGGCCCATCGCCGCTGCCCTCCAATGGCTGAAGCTCCATAGCCAAAGCCTACTGGCCTTAACCTTTGATTGTGGCGGCGCGCAACGACCGGGCTCCGTAAACTTGTGTACGAAGCTGCAGCGGGAGTTTGCCTGACGGCACACGCTCGTTTTCGGGCCGACACCCCTGCTCTTCCTGCCAGGCCCCTGCCCTTGCCTCGCACTCCCGCTGCATGCAAGGAGTGCTGAAACGAAAGGACGGTAGTCATGGCGGCTGAAGCATCGGGCAGCGATCTCGTACAGGTAGTGGCGCTGCTCGCTGCCGGCGTGATCGCCGTGCCGATCTTCAAGCGCATCGGGCTGGGCTCCATCCTCGGCTATCTCGCTGCCGGTGTGGTCATCGGGCCGTTCGGCCTCCGCATTTTTTCCGAATCGGAAGCCATCCTTCACGTCGCCGAGCTTGGCGTCGTCATGTTCCTGTTCATCATCGGCCTGGAAATGCAGCCGTCGCGACTCTGGGGCCTGCGCCGGGAAATCTTTGGTCTCGGCGCGCTGCAGGTTGGCGTCTGCGCCGTTCTGTTGACGCTTGTCGGCCTGGCCGGAGGCTTTCCGATCGCGCAATCCTTCGTCGCCGGCGCCGGCTTCGTGCTGACCTCGACCGCGATCGTCATGCAACTGCTCGAGGAGCGCGGCGAGATCGCCGCGCCCAAAGGGCAGCGCATCGTTTCGATCCTTCTGCTCGAAGACCTGATGATCGTGCCGCTTCTGGCGCTGGTGGCGTTCCTGGCGCCGGGGGGCGCGGAGACCAGCCTGTCTGAGCGCTTGACCGAAGTGGGGATCGGGATCGCGGCGATCGTCGGCCTCGTCGTGGCCGGTCGCTATCTGCTCAACCCGCTCTTCCGCATCCTGGCCGATGCCCGCGCCCGCGAAGTGATGACGGCCGCCGCCCTACTGGTGGTGCTTGGGTCGGCGCTAGCCATGCAGCTTTCCGGTTTGTCGATGGCGATGGGTGCGTTCCTCGCCGGCGTGCTGCTCTCCGAATCGACCTTCCGCCACCAGCTCGAAGCCGATATCGAGCCGTTTCGCGGCATCCTGCTCGGCCTGTTCTTTCTTGCCGTCGGCATGTCGCTCGACCTTGGCGTCGTCGCCCAGAACTGGCGCCTAGTCGCCATTTATGTCGTCGCCTATATGGTCATGAAGGGGCTCGGCATCTATCTGGTCGCGCGTATGCTCAAGAGCGGCCATCGCGAGGCGCTCGAGCGCGCCGTCGTCATGGCGCAGGGCGGCGAATTCGCCTTTGTGCTCTATTCCTCGGCCGCCGTCGTCGGCATCATCGACGGCCAGGCCAATTCCACGCTGACCGCAATCGTCATCATCTCCATGGTGCTGACGCCCGTGGCTATCTTGGCACTGCGCTACCTCACCCCGCGCGACGAGCAATCGCTGGAAGGCGTCGACATCGCCGACGGGCTAACCGGAAGCGTGCTGATCATCGGCTTCGGCCGCTTCGGCCAGATCGCCAGCCAGCCGCTGCTTCTGCGCGGCCTCGACGTCTCGATCATCGACAATGAGGTCGAGATGATCCAGGCGGCGGCCGATTTCGGCTTCAAGGTCTATTACGGCGACGGCACGCGGCTCGACATCCTGCGTGCGGCGGGCGCTGGCCGCGCGCGCGCCGTGCTGATCTGCGTCGACAAACCGGACGTGGCCGTGCGCATCGCGCAATTGATCAAGGCCGAATTCCCGCTGGTCACTATCCTGGCGCGCGCCTTCGACCGCGGCACCGCGCTGCAACTCATCCGCGCCGGCGTCGACTATCAGTTGCGCGAGACCTTTGAATCGGCGCTGGTCTTCGGCGGCTCGGCCCTGGAAGCGCTGGGCGTCGATCCGGAGGAGGTAGCCGAGGTGATCGAGGACGTTCGCCGCCGCGACACAGCTCGCATCGAGACACAGCTCGCCGAAGGTATCCGCGCCGGCCAGCGCTTTCTCAAAGGCAATATCGGCACGCCGATCCCGACCCCGCTCGCGCAGCCGCGCCGCGCCGGCCGGGCGCTGAACGAAGAGACGGCCGGCGTGCTGAACAAGGCAGAGACGAAGAGCTGAGGAGCAGCGCGTGGCAGAACTCGACCCGCGGGCGCTTGCCGTCACCAAATTCTGGCGCGATGCCGGCGAGGACGCCTGGTTCGAGAAGAACGACGCGTTCGACTCCGGCTTCCGCGACTGCTTCCTCGAGCTGCACCACGCCGCCGCCCGGCGCGAATGCGACGCCTGGAGCGAGCATGCCGAAGGATCGCTGGCGCTGATGATCCTGCTCGACCAGTTTCCGCGCAACTGCTTCCGCGGCACCGGGCATATGTACGCGACCGATCCGCTGGCCAGGCATTTCGCCGATCGGGCGATCGCCGCCGGTCATGATATGGCGCTTGAAGAGTCACTCCGTGTCTTCCTCTATCTCCCCTTTGAGCATTCGGAGTCGCTCGCGGATCAGGAACGCTCGCTCGAACTTACAGCGGCGAGGGCGCCGGATTATCTGAAATACGCCAAGGAGCACCTGGAGATCATCCAGCGCTTCGGGCGCTTTCCGCACCGCAACAAAATGCTCGGCCGCGAGACGACGCCCGAGGAAAAGACGTTTCTCGAGGGCGGCGGTTTCTCCGGCTGAACAGGCAAACTGCGGATAATCAACATATGATCGTGCTAGCAGGGCGGACCTACGAAGCCACGATCGGAAGCGACGTCCAACGCGATGGCATGTATCTGGAACTCGCCGACCAACACGGGCACATTGTGGGCCAGATTTTCTTTTCGGATTTCGATAGGAAGATGACCGTGACCCTGTTTGAGTCTGAAGTGTCCGTGGAAGTGGTTGAATGGATGATCGCCACGGCCAAGATCCGTCTTCCTCCAACCAATCCCACCCTCGGCTAATCTAAGCGAGCCACCACTCCCGGCCGGACGGCAGCCGCTCGATCCCCGAAATATCGACGGCGCCGAGCCGCTCCGACACGCTTTTGTTGCCGACCACAAGGTCGGGCGCGATCTCGGCCAGCGGCGCCAGCACGAAGGCCCGCTCCAGCATGCGCGGATGGGGAACCTCAAGACCCGTCTCGTGGATCACCCGGTCACCGAACACCAGAATGTCGATGTCGATCAGGCGCGGCCCCCAACGTTCCTCGCGCACCCGCTTCAGGCGCCTCTCGACGTCCAGGCAGAGATCGAGCAGGTCGCGAGGCGAGCGCGCCGTTTCGATCCCGGCGGAGGCATTGAGAAAATCCGGCTGGTCGAGCTTGCCCCACGGCGGCGTCCGGTAGAGTGAGGAAACAGCGGTGACGCGCGTCTTGTCGTCGCCGTCCAGCATGCGCAGCGCCGCGGCCATGGATTTCGCCGGATCGCCGAGATTGCCGCCGAGGCTAAGGTAGACGGCGCTATTGAGGCCAGACAACTGTCACCTCGACATGATCGAGCACGCCCGGAACCGGGGCGTTCGGCTTGCGCACGGTAATTTCCGCTTTCCTGATCTGTGGAAAGCGCGCCGCCAGCGCTTTCGCCACTTCCAGCGCCAGCGCCTCGATCAGGAAACGCCGGTGCCCGGTGACGATCTTCTCGATGACCGCGAAAGCGATGCCGTAATTGACGGTATCCTCGATCGAATCGTCCTCCAGCGGCCGGCTGGGCTCGACGGTGAGTTCGGCGTCGACATAAAAACGCTGACCGAGCGTCTCCTCCTCGTCCAGCACGCCGTGCCGGGCAAAGAAGGCGCAGTTCTTCATGCGGATGACATACATCGTCAGCGTCCGGGAGAAAGTTTTTCTCGCGCCAGCATAGCATCGGCCATCGCCAGCGCATCCACGTTGATTGCGACATCGTGGACGCGAAAAAGATCGGCTCCCTTGAGCCGCAGAATGACGCTCGTGGCCGCCGTGCCAACAGCGCGCTCAGCGGGCTCGCGCCCGGTGACGCCGCCGATAAAACGCTTTCGCGACGTTCCCGCCATCAGCGGAAAGCCGAGCGCCTGAAGCTCGGAGAACCGCGCCATCAGATCGAGATTTTCCTCCGTCGTTTCCTTGGCAAAGCCGAAACCGGCGTCGAGCACGATCTGGTCCTCGGCAACATTGCTGGCGCGCGCGATCTCCAGCGATTTGCTGAGGAACAGAAGCTGGTCCTCGATCACGTCCGGCAGCTTCTGGCGTTCACGGCCGGTATGCATAATGATGAGGCCGGCGCCGGTCTCGGCCGCGACTCTCGCGATGCCGGGCTCGCGCTGCAGTCCCCAGACATCGTTGACGATATGCGCCCCCGCAGCGACGGCCCGCCGCGCGGTGTCCTCGCGATAGGTGTCGACCGAAATCAGCGCCTCGCCCGATGCCGCGAGCGCCTCGATGACCGGCAGCACCCGCGTCTGCTCTTCTTCGGCGCTGATCGGGGCAAAACCGGGCCGCGTCGATTCCCCGCCGATGTCGATGATGGCCGCGCCCTCTTCCGCCATGCGGCGCGCCTGGGCTATCGCCTTCTCCGGCGCAACGAAATTGATTTCGCGCGGATCACGCATGGTTGATGGACAATGACGAC
>NZ_RZSR01000254.1:0-6636 GCF_004023265.1 Mesorhizobium sp. M1A.F.Ca.IN.020.06.1.1 | reverse complement strand
CGACGTGCATCCGACGCACTACGGCCGTATCTGCCCGATCGAGACGCCGGAAGGCCCGAATATCGGTCTGATCAACTCGCTCGCCACCTTCGCGCGTGTCAACAAGTACGGCTTCATCGAGAGCCCGTACCGCAAGATCGTCAACGGCAAGCTGACCAATGAAGTCGTCTATCTGTCGGCGATGGAGGAGGCCAAGCACCACGTCGCGCAGGCCAACGCCGAGCTCGATAAGAACGGCAGCTTTGTCGACGAGTTCGTCATCTGCCGCAACGCTGGCGAGGTGATGATGGCGCCGCGCGAGAACGTCGACCTGATGGACGTGTCGCCGAAGCAGATGGTGTCGGTGGCGGCGGCCCTCATCCCGTTCCTCGAGAACGACGACGCCAACCGCGCGCTGATGGGCTCGAACATGCAGCGTCAGGCCGTGCCGCTGGTGCGTGCCGAGGCGCCGTTCGTCGGCACCGGCATGGAGCCGGTCGTGGCCCGTGACTCAGGCGCCGCCATCGGTGCCCGCCGCGGCGGCGTGGTCGACCAGGTGGACGCCACCCGTATCGTTATCCGCGCCACCGAAGATCTCGACCCGGGGAAGTCCGGCGTCGACATCTACCGGCTGATGAAGTTCCAGCGTTCGAACCAGAACACCTGCATCAACCAGCGTCCGCTGGTGCGTGTCGGCGACCGGGTGAACAAGGGCGACATCATCGCCGACGGTCCCTCGACCGAGCTCGGCGATCTGGCGCTCGGCCGCAACGTGCTGGTCGCGTTCATGCCGTGGAACGGCTACAACTACGAGGACTCGATCCTGCTCTCCGAGCGCATCGTGGCCGACGACGTCTTCACCTCGATCCACATCGAGGAGTTCGAGGTCATGGCCCGCGACACCAAGCTCGGACCGGAGGAGATCACGCGCGACATTCCGAACGTCTCGGAGGAAGCGCTGAAGAACCTCGACGAGGCCGGTATCGTCTATATCGGCGCGGAAGTGCAGCCGGGCGACATCCTGGTCGGCAAGATCACGCCGAAGGGCGAAAGCCCGATGACGCCGGAAGAGAAGCTCCTGCGCGCCATCTTCGGCGAAAAGGCCTCGGACGTTCGCGACACCTCCATGCGCATGCCTCCGGGCACCTTCGGCACGGTCGTCGAAGTGCGCGTCTTCAACCGCCACGGCGTGGAGAAGGACGAGCGCGCCATGGCGATCGAGCGCGAGGAGATCGAGCGTCTGGCCAAGGACCGCGACGACGAGCAGGCGATCCTCGATCGCAACGTCTATTCGCGCCTGTCGGACATGCTGGTCGGCAAGGAAGCGATTGCCGGGCCGAAGGGCTTCAAGAAGGGCTCGAAGCTGTCGAAGGACACGCTCGACGAGTATCCGCGCTCGCAGTGGTGGCAGTTCGCCGTGGAGAACGAAAAGCTCCAGAGCGAGCTGGAAGCCCTGCGCGGCCAGTACGACGACTCCAAGAAGGCGCTCGAGCAGCGCTTCATGGACAAGGTCGAGAAGGTGCAGCGCGGCGACGAGATGCCTCCGGGCGTCATGAAGATGGTCAAGGTCTTCGTAGCGGTGAAGCGCAAGATGCAGCCGGGCGACAAGATGGCCGGCCGTCACGGCAACAAGGGCGTGGTGTCGCGCATCGTTCCGGTCGAGGACATGCCTTTCCTCGAGGACGGCACGCATGCCGATATCGTGCTCAACCCGCTGGGTGTGCCGAGCCGCATGAATGTCGGCCAGATCCTGGAAACGCATCTGGGCTGGGCCTGCGCCGGCATGGGCAGGAAGATCGGCGAGCTGATCGACGCCTACAAGGCTGGCGGCGACATCAAGCCGCTGCGCAAGACGCTGGAAAGCTTCATGCCTTCCAACGACCGCAACGAGCCGGTCCGCGACTATGACGACGAGAGCATCATTCGCCTGAGCGAACAGATGCGCCGCGGCGTCTCCATCGCGACTCCGGTGTTCGACGGCGCGCACGAAGCCGACATCAACACCATGCTGCAGCAGGCGGGCCTGCACACCAGCGGTCAGTCGCAGCTTTATGACGGCCGCACCGGCGAGCCGTTCGATCGCAAGGTGACGATGGGCTACATCTATATGCTCAAGCTTCACCACCTGGTGGACGACAAGATCCACGCGCGCTCGATCGGTCCGTACTCGCTCGTCACCCAGCAGCCGCTGGGCGGCAAGGCGCAGTTCGGTGGCCAGCGCTTCGGCGAAATGGAGGTCTGGGCGCTGGAAGCCTACGGCGCCGCTTATACGCTGCAGGAGATGCTGACGGTGAAGTCGGATGACGTTGCCGGACGCACCAAGGTCTACGAGGCAATCGTGCGCGGCGACGATACGTTCGAAGCCGGCATTCCCGAGAGCTTCAACGTTCTCGTCAAGGAGATGCGCTCCCTCGGCCTCAATGTCGAACTGGAGAACACCAAGTTCGAAGACGCTGCCGTGCGGCTGCCCGATGCTGCCGAATAAGGGCGCGGCCGAACAAGGGTAATGGCGCGCCGCGAACAACGTGGCGCGCCCAACAAATTCTCGGCCGGTCAGGCCGGCCAGTCTGCGGGCACTCGGCCCGCGCTCGATGCAAGGGGTTTTCGAGGACCCCGAAAAGGAGAACGGCATGAACCAAGAGGTCATGAATCTCTTCAACCCCCAGGCGCCTGCGCAGGTGTTCGATTCCATCCGGATCTCGCTCGCCAGCCCTGAGAAGATTCTGTCCTGGTCGTTCGGTGAGATCAAAAAGCCGGAGACCATCAACTACCGCACCTTCAAGCCGGAGCGTGACGGTCTGTTCTGCGCGCGCATTTTTGGTCCGATCAAGGACTACGAGTGCCTGTGCGGCAAGTACAAGCGCATGAAGTACAAGGGCGTCATCTGCGAAAAGTGCGGCGTCGAAGTCACGCTGTCGCGCGTCCGCCGCGAGCGCATGGGCCATATCGAGCTCGCCGCCCCCGTCGCCCATATCTGGTTCCTGAAGTCGTTGCCCTCGCGCATCGGCACGCTGCTCGACATGACGCTGAAGGATATCGAGCGCGTCCTCTACTTCGAGAACTACATCGTCACCGAGCCTGGCCTCACCGCGCTGAAGGAGCACCAGCTGCTCAGCGAGGAAGAGTACATGCTGGCCGTCGACGAGTATGGCGAGGACTCTTTCACCGCCATGATCGGCGCCGAGGCCATCCATGACCTGTTGGCCGGCATGGATCTGGAGAAGATCGCCGGCGATCTGCGCTCGGAGCTGGCTTCGACGTCGTCCGAGCTCAAGCAGAAGAAGCTGCTGAAGCGGCTCAAGGTCGTCGAGAACTTCATGGAATCCGGCAACCGTCCGGAATGGATGATCATGAAAGTCGTCCCGGTGATCCCGCCGGACCTTCGCCCGCTAGTCCCGCTGGACGGCGGCCGCTTCGCCACGTCCGACCTCAACGACCTCTATCGCCGCGTCATCAACCGCAACAATCGCTTGAAGCGGCTGATCGAGCTGCGCGCGCCCGGCATCATCGTGCGCAATGAAAAGCGCATGCTGCAGGAGGCCGTCGACGCGCTGTTCGACAACGGCCGCCGCGGGCGCGTCATCACCGGCGCCAACAAGCGTCCGCTGAAGTCGCTGTCCGACATGCTCAAGGGCAAGCAGGGCCGGTTCCGCCAGAACCTGCTCGGCAAGCGTGTCGACTATTCCGGCCGCTCGGTCATCGTGACCGGTCCGGAACTCAAGCTGCATCAGTGCGGCCTGCCGAAGAAGATGGCGCTGGAGCTGTTCAAGCCTTTCATCTATGCCCGCCTCGACGCCAAGGGTTTCTCCTCGACCGTCAAGCAGGCGAAGAAGCTGGTCGAGAAGGAGCGTCCAGAGGTCTGGGATATCCTCGACGAGGTTATCCGCGAGCATCCGGTGCTCTTGAACCGCGCGCCGACGCTGCACCGCCTCGGCATCCAGGCGTTCGAGCCGATCCTGATCGAAGGCAAGGCGATCCAGCTGCATCCGCTGGTCTGCACGGCCTTCAATGCCGACTTCGACGGCGACCAGATGGCGGTCCATGTGCCGCTGTCCCTGGAAGCGCAGCTCGAAGCGCGCGTGCTGATGATGTCGACCAACAACATCCTGCACCCGGCCTCCGGCGCGCCGATCATCGTGCCGTCGCAGGACATGGTTCTCGGTCTCTACTATCTGTCGATCGTCAACCAGAACGAGCCGGGCGAAGGCATGGTGTTCGCCGACATGGGCGAGCTCCAGCATGCGCTGGAGACCAAGGCGGTGACCCTGCACGCCAAGATCAAGGGCCGCTTCCGCACCGTCGATGCCGAAGGCAAGACGGTGTCGAAGATCTATGAAACCACGCCCGGCCGCATGATCATCGGCGAGCTTCTGCCGAAGAACGTCAACGTACCGTACGACATCGCCAACCAGGAGATGACCAAGAAGAACATCTCCAAGATGATCGACACCGTCTACCGCCACTGCGGCCAGAAGGAGACGGTCATCTTCTGCGACCGCATCATGGCTCTCGGCTTTGCGCATGCCTGCCGCGCCGGCATTTCGTTCGGCAAGGACGACATGGTGATTCCGGACACCAAGCTGAAGCTGGTCTCCGATACCGAGGCTTTGGCCAAGGAGTACGAGCAGCAGTACAATGACGGCCTGATCACGCAGGGCGAGAAGTACAACAAGGTGGTCGACGCCTGGGCCAAGTGCTCAGAGAAAGTCGCCGACGAGATGATGGCCCGCATCAAGGCGGTCGAGTTCGAGGAAAACGGCCGTCAGAAGCCGATGAACTCGATCTATATGATGTCGCATTCGGGTGCGCGCGGTTCGCCCACCCAGATGCGCCAGCTCGCCGGCATGCGCGGCCTGATGGCCAAGCCTTCGGGCGAGATCATCGAGACGCCGATCATCTCGAACTTCAAGGAAGGCCTCACCGTGCTCGAGTACTTCAACTCGACCCACGGCGCCCGCAAGGGTCTGGCCGACACCGCCTTGAAGACGGCGAACTCGGGGTACCTGACCCGCCGTCTGGTTGACGTGGCGCAGGACTGCATCGTCAATTCGCTGGATTGCGGCACCGACAAGGGCCTCACCATGCAGCCGATCGTCGATGCCGGCCAGATCGTCGCCTCGGTCGGTCAGCGCGTGCTCGGCCGCACGGCGCTCGACGACATCAACCACCCGGTCTCCGGCGAAGTGCTGGTCAAGGCCGGCAAGCTGATGGACGAGCGTGACGTGGAGCAGATCGAGAAGGCCGGCGTCCAGTCGGTCCGCATCCGCTCGGCGCTGACCTGCGAGGTCAGGACCGGCGTCTGCGCGGTCTGCTACGGTCGCGATCTTGCCCGCGGCACGCCCGTCAATCAGGGCGAGGCCGTCGGCGTCATCGCGGCGCAGTCGATCGGCGAGCCGGGCACCCAGCTCACCATGCGCACCTTCCACATGGGCGGCACCGCGCAGGTGGTGGATTCTTCGTTCCTCGAAGCCTCCTATGAGGGCAAGGTCGAGATCCGCAATCGCAACGTGGTGCGCAACTCCGAAGGTCAGCAGATGGTGATGGGCCGCAACATGGCGGTTCTGATCCTCGACGAGGCCGGCAAGGAACGCGCCACGCACCGCGTCGCCTACGGCTCGCGCATTTTCGTGGATGACGGCGACAAGGTGAAGCGCGGGCAGCGCATCGCCGAGTGGGATCCTTACACCCGGCCGATCCTCACCGAAATCGAGGGCAAGGTGGCGTTCGAGGATCTGGTCGACGGCATCTCCGTTCAGGAGACGGCCGACGAGTCGACCGGCATCACCAAGCGTGAGGTCATCGACTGGCGTTCGACGCCGCGCGGCAGCGACCTGAAGCCGGCGATGGTCGTGCAGGACGCCAAGGGCAAGGTGGGCAAGCTGTCGAAGGGCGGCGATGCACGCTTCCTGCTCTCGGTCGAGGCCATTCTCTCGGTCGAGCCGGGCGCGCATGTCCGTCCGGGCGACGTGCTTGCGCGTATCCCGATGGAAAGCGCCAAGACCAAGGACATCACCGGCGGTCTGCCGCGGGTGGCCGAACTGTTCGAGGCTCGCCGTCCGAAGGATCACGCCATCATCGCCGAGATCGATGGCACGGTCCGCTTCGGCCGCGACTACAAGAACAAGCGCCGCATCATCATCGAGCCGCACGACTCGACGCTGGAGCCGGTCGAGTACCTGATCCCGAAGGGCAAGCCGTTCCATCTGCAGGACGGCGACGTCATCGAGAAGGGCGACTACATCCTCGACGGCAACCCGGCGCCGCACGACATCCTGGCGATCAAGGGCGTGGAGGCGCTTGCGTCCTACCTCGTCAACGAGATCCAGGAGGTCTACCGCCTGCAGGGCGTGTCGATCAACGACAAGCACATCGAGGTGATCGTTCGCCAGATGCTGCAGAAGGTCGAGATCACCACGCAGGGCGACTCGACCTACATTCCGGGCGACCACGTCGACGTGATCGAGCTGGAAGAGGTCAACGAGCGGCTGATCGAGGACGGCAAGAAGCCGGCCGAAGGCCAGCCGGTGCTGCTCGGCATCACCAAGGCCTCGCTGCAGACGCCGTCCTTCATCTCGGCCGCCTCCTTCCAGGAGACGACCAGGGTGCTGACGGAAGCCGCGGTCGCCGGTAAGACCGACATGCTGCAGGGTCTGAAGG
>NZ_RZSR01000253.1:0-6641 GCF_004023265.1 Mesorhizobium sp. M1A.F.Ca.IN.020.06.1.1 | reverse complement strand
CTTCGCGTCGGCGGCCGCGGCGAAGAAAAGAGCCGCGGAATGATCGTCAAAGGACGTTTGCTGGGCCGGCGCCGCTGGCGCCAACCATAAATGATCGAGCACCGCGCCGCGAAAAACCAACCATTTGCAGTAACCGGATTGCAAGCGCGGCGTGTCATGGTGCATCAGTCGTAAAACCGTTCCGGGTGACACCGAACGAAACGCAAAGTGACTTTCGCGGCAGGCCGGCCATCCCTAAATAGCGCTGGGTTTTCGCGGGGAATCGGGGGCAGCGTATGTGCGGTATCGTTGGAATTGTCGGCCATTCACAGGTCGCGCCGCTGATCGTCGATGCGCTGAAGCGGCTCGAATATCGCGGCTATGACTCGGCCGGCGTCGCCACCATCGAGAATGGCACGCTCGGCCGCCGCCGCGCCGAAGGCAAGCTCATCAATCTCGAACGCCGGCTGAAAGAAGATCCGCTGGAAGGCACGATCGGCATCGGCCATACCCGCTGGGCGACCCATGGCGTGCCGAACGAGACCAATGCGCATCCGCATTTTTCCGAAGGCGTCGCGATTGTCCACAACGGCATCATCGAGAACTTCGCCGAGCTGCGCGACGATCTCTCCCGCGATGGCTACAAATTCGCCTCTCAGACGGACACCGAGGTCGTCGCGCATCTGGTCGCGCGGGAGCTCGCCAAGGGGCTGAAGCCGGTCCAGGCAGCGCACCAGGCGCTGAAGCGGCTCTCGGGCGCGTTTGCGCTGGCGATCATGTTCAAGGGCGACGAGGATCTGATCGTCGGCGCCCGCAACGGTCCGCCGCTTGCCGTCGGCCATGGCGACGGCGAGATGTTTTTGGGCTCGGACGCGATCGCGCTGGCGCCTTTCACCAACGCAGTCACCTATCTCGAAGATGGCGACTGGGCGGAAGTGCGTCGCAACAGCGTCACCATCTATGACGCCGACGGCAACAAGGTCGACCGCAAGCGCCAGCAGTCGCTCTCGACCAGCTTCATGGTCGACAAGGGCAACCGCCGCCATTTCATGGAAAAGGAAATCCATGAGCAGCCGGAGGTGATCTCGCACACGCTGGCGCATTATGTCGATTTCGTCTCCGGCGTGTCGAGGCCGCTCGATCTGCCCTTCGACTTTGCCAAGATCGGCCGGTTGGCGCTCTCGGCCTGCGGCACCGCCTATCTGGCCGGGCTGATCAGCAAATACTGGTTCGAGCGCTATGCGCGGCTGCCGGTCGACATCGACGTCGCCTCGGAATTCCGTTACCGCGAGATGCCGTTGTCCGGGAACGACGCGGCGTTCTTCATATCGCAGTCGGGCGAGACCGCCGACACGCTGGCTTCCCTGCGCTACTGCCGCCAGGCCGGCATGAAGATCGGCGCGGTCGTCAATGTGCGCGAATCGACCATGGCGCGCGAATCCGACGTCGTGCTGCCGACGCTTGCCGGGCCGGAGATCGGCGTCGCCTCGACGAAGGCTTTCACCTGCCAGCTCTCCGTGCTGGCCTCGCTCGCAGTGCGGGCCGGCGTGGCGCGCGGGACGATCTCGCGCGATGAGGAGAAGCGGCTGGTGCGCGAGCTTTCCGAGGCGCCGCGCTTTGCCACACAGGTGCTGAAGCTCGACGAGCAGATCGAACGCATCTCGCGTGATCTGTCCCGCTACAAGGATGTGCTCTATCTCGGCCGCGACACCAATTTTCCACTAGCCATGGAAGGGGCGCTGAAGCTCAAGGAAATCTCCTACATCCACGCCGAAGGCTATGCCGGCGGCGAGCTGAAGCATGGACCGATCGCGCTGATCGACGAAAACATGCCGGTTATCGTGATCGCGCCGCATGACCGCATCTTCGAAAAGACGGTTTCCAACATGCAGGAAGTCGCGGCGCGCGGCGGCAAGATCATCCTGATCACCGACGCCAAGGGCGCGGCCCAGGCCGGCATCAAGTCGATGGAGACGATCATCCTGCCCGAAGTACCTGAGATCATCGCGCCGATCATCTACGCGCTGCCGATCCAGATGCTCGCCTATTTCACCGCGGTGTTCATGGGCACGGATGTCGACCAGCCGCGCAATCTGGCGAAATCGGTCACGGTGGAATAGCACTGTCACTGCTTCTTTTGGGCACCGTAGTTCGAAGTATGGCTTGCCGATGGCCCTTTCACTCCTCGGCGGGCGTCGCGGAATGGATCCTCGGGTCTACGCCGCGTCGCTTCGCTCTTTGCTCCGCGCGTGATGACGAAGGGAGGGGTGTTGCAGCCAGTCGCGAACGCAGGAGCTTCCATTTGGAACGCTGAAAGCCGCTTCATAGAGAGCGCTCTTTAAAAACTTCGCAGTTCCAAACCGAATTGCGGTTCACTAAAGTTCAACCGCAATCTGCGCCGCGGTGATCCTATGTCCGACGCCCTGAAGACCTCTGGCATGACCCGGCTCAGGAATTACTTCCTGACGGGCTTCATCGTCTGCGCGCCGCTGGCGATCACCGCCTATATCGCCTGGTCGCTCATCGGCTGGGTCGATTCCTGGGTGAAGCCCTACATTCCCGCCCGCTACAATCCGGACACCTATCTGCCGTTTCCGGTCCCCGGCTTCGGGCTGATCGTGGCGCTGGTGCTGATCACGTTCATCGGTTTCATGACGGCCAACATCGTCGGCCGCGCAATCGTCAATTTCGGCGAGCGGCTGCTTGGCCGCATGCCGCTGGTGCGCGGTATCTACCGCTCCCTGAAGCAGATTTTCGAGACGGTGCTGTCAAACAAGGGCGACATGTTCCGCCAGGTCGGGCTGGTCGAATATCCGCGCAAGGGAGTCTGGTCGCTGGTCTTCGTCGCCAGCGAGAAGGAAACCGAGATCAACCAGAAGCTCGACCAGGAAGGCGATCCGTTGATCGCGGTGTTCATGCCCTGCACGCCGAACCCGACCACAGGCTTCCTGATGTATGTTTACAAATCCGAGATCGTGCTGCTCGACATGACGATCGAGGACGGCGCCAAGCTGATCGTTTCGGCCGGCATGGTGGCGCCGGAGGTCAAGGCCAAGCTGGTGACGCTGAACGGCGAGCCGATCGAAGGGCCGCTTGCCAATCCGGCGCTGGGCGCGGCTCAGCCGGCGCGCAGCAGCCGCACCGCCTCGTCGCGCCCGAACAGGTAGAGCAACAGCCGCAGCGCCTCGCCGCGCCCAGACTGCAATTCGGGGTCGCGCGACAGGATCAGCCTTGCGTCGTCGCGGGCGGCTTCCAGCAGGTCGGCATGGAACTCGATGCGCGCGACCTGGAAACCTGGCGTGCCGGACTGGCGGGTGCCCAGCAGTTCGCCTTCGCCGCGCAGCTTCAGATCCTCCTCGGCTATGCGGAAGCCGTCCTCCGTCTCGCGCATCACTGACAGCCGGCGCTTCGCCGTCTCACCGAGCGGATCCTTGTAGAGCAGCACGCAGGACGAGGGCTTGTCGCCGCGCCCGACCCGGCCGCGCAACTGGTGCAACTGGGCAAGGCCGAAGCGCTCGGCATGCTCGATGATGATGATCGTGGCGTCCGGCACGTCGACGCCGACCTCGATGACGGTGGTGGCGATCAATATGCGCGTTTCGCCCTGCTTGAAGGCGCGCATCGCATCGTCCTTCTCTGCCCCTTTCATGCGGCCATGGACGAGGCCGATCTGTTCGCCGAAGAGCGGCTTCAGCGAAGCGAAGCGGTCTTCCGCCGACATCAGCTTGATCTCTTCGGATTCCTCGACCAGCGGACAGATCCAGTAGATCTTCTGACCCTCGGCGACGGCGTCGACCATGCGCCCGACCAACTCGTCCAGCCGCTCCATTGGCAAAGTGACGGTGCGTATCGGCTGGCGGCCCGCCGGCTTTTCGGTGAGCTTCGAGACATCCATGTCGCCGAAGGCGGTCAGCACCAGCGTGCGCGGAATGGGCGTCGCCGTCATCACCAGCATATCGGGCGCGTCGCCTTTGGCGGTGATGGCGAGACGCTGGTGGACACCGAAGCGGTGCTGCTCGTCGACGACGGCAAGCACGAGGTCGTGGAAGGTCACCGTCTCCTGGAACAGCGCGTGCGTGCCGACGACGATGTCGATCGCACCGCTGGCGAGGCCTTCCAGTGTTTCGGCGCGTTCGCGGCCCTTCTCGCGGCCGGTAAGGACGGCGACGCTGAGGCCGGCTTTTTCCGCCAGCGGGGCGATGGTCGCCAGATGCTGCCGCGCCAGGATTTCGGTCGGCGCCATCAGCGCAGCCTGGCCGCCTGCCTCGACCGCGCGCCCCATGGCAAGCAGCGCGACCACCGTCTTGCCGGAGCCGACATCGCCCTGCAGCAGACGCAGCATGCGTTCGGGGTCGGCCAGGTCGGCGTTGATTTCGCCGAGCGCGAATTCCTGGCTGAGGGTGAGCTTGTAGGGCAGGGCAGCGCGCAGTTTCTCGACAACGCGCCCGTCGCCGACCAGCGGCCGGCCCGAAAGGCGGCGGATTCTGGTGCGCACCAGCGCCAGCGACACCTGCCCTGCCAGGAGCTCGTCATAGGCCAGGCGCCGCCAGGCCGCACCCTCGACGGCAACGTCGATCGGGTCCTTGGGATAGTGGATGCGGATGAGCGCATCGCCGAAGGACGGAAAGGTGTGGCGGCGCATGAAGGCGTCGTCCTGCCATTCCGGCAGTTCCGGCAAGCGGCCGAGCGCCTGTCCGATGGCGCGGCGCAGCACTTTTGCGGACAGGCCGGCGGTTAGCGGATAGACGGGCTCGACCAGCGGCAGGCCCTCGGCCTCGTCGAGCGGCGCGATATGGTCGGGATGAACCATGGTCGGGCGGCCGTTGAACCATTCCATGCGGCCGGAGATTACGACGCGCTCGCCCTCAGGCAGCATCTTCTGCAGATAGGCGGCATGGGCATGGAAGAAGGTCAAGGCGATCTCACCGGTGTCGTCATGGGCGTAGATCCGGTAGGGCACGGACCTGTTGCCGCGCGGCGGCGGCTGGTGACGGTCGACCCGCACCTCGAGTGTTACGATCTGGCCTTCGGCCGCTAGCGCGATGCCAGGCCGATTGCGGCGGTCGATAACCGTGTTGGGCAGCACGAACAGAAGATCGGCGGCGCGCGCGGCGCGGTCGCCGAGATCGGCCGGCACGACACGTTCGATCATGGTCCCGACCTTCTGGCCGACGCCGGCGAGCGAGGTGATCGGGACGAACAGGGGATCGAGGATGGAAGGACGCATCTCGTCAGCTTATGTCGCGGAGGCCGCAGCGCAAAGGCTGACACCAATCGCTATCCACGCTATATGCGCCGCTTCGAACAGGGATGTAGCGCGATGACCGGAACACAGCGATCAAGCGAGGGCCTGGACGTCCGCCGCCGCAAGCTGCTGTTCCGCTCCTGGCATCGCGGCATGCGCGAGATGGATCTCATCCTGGGATCCTTCGCCGATGCCGAGATCGGCGCCTTGACCGCCGACGAAATCGACCAATATGAAAAGCTCCTCGAAATCCCCGACACCGAATTCCTGCCGATGATCACCGGCGAGCGCCCGGTTCCGCCCGATATCGATTGCGCGGTGCTGAAGAAGATCCTGGCGTCGCGCCGGACCATGACATTTTGAAAGAAGCATGAGTCTCATTCCCTCCATTGGCCTGCCGAAGGGCCGCGCCGGCCAGTTCATCGTCGATGGCGTCGCCGACGGTTACGAAGCTTTCGCGCTGGCGCGGACGGCGCAGGAGATCGCGCCCGACAAGCCGGTGCTGTTCGTCGCGCGCGACGGCCAGCGGCTGCCGGCGATCATCGATGCGCTCGCCTTTGCCGCTCCCGGCCTGCCGGTTCTGGAACTGCCTGCCTGGGACTGCCTGCCTTACGATCGTGTCTCGCCGGGCGCGGATGCCGCCGCGCGGCGCCTCGACGCGCTCTCCGCCATCGTTGCGCTGGCGAAAAAGCCGCACCGCGCCGTTATCCTCACGACGGCCAATGCGCTCTTGCAGCGCATTCCGCCGGCCGAACTGATCGAGGCGCAGACCTTCCACGCCAAGCCCGGCAACCAGATCGACATGAACGTGCTGATCGCGCGGCTGGAGAATTCCGGTTTCGAGCGCGTGCCGACCGTGCGCGACGTCGGCGAGTTCGCGGTGCGCGGCGGCATTCTCGACCTCTTCGCGCCCGGCTGGAGCGAGGCGCTGAGGCTCGACTTCTTCGGCGACACGCTGGAATCGATCCGCGTCTTCGACGTGGCGACCCAGCGCACGACCGGCCAGCGCAAGTCGATGGCGCTGCAGGCGATGAGCGAGGTGGCGCTGACGCCGGAAACGATCAGCCGCTTCCGCCGCTCCTATATCGAAGCCTTCGGCGCGCCGTCGCGCGACGATGCGCTCTATGCAGCCGTCAGCGAAGGACGGCGCTTTGCCGGCATGGAGCACTGGCTGCCTTTCTTCTACGAGCAACTGGAGACGGTGTTCGACTATCTGCCGGACGCGCCTGTCATCTTCGATCATCTCGCGCATGAGGCGCTGGCCGAGCGCCATACGCTGATCCTCGATCACTATGAGGCGCGGCGGAAGCAGGCTGACGGCGCGCTGAAAGATGCCGTGCCCTACAAGCCGGTGGCGCCGGATCTGCTCTATCTCTCGCCGGAAAATCTCAAAGCCTCGCTCGGACCGCGCGAGGAC
>NZ_RZSR01000252.1:0-6663 GCF_004023265.1 Mesorhizobium sp. M1A.F.Ca.IN.020.06.1.1 | reverse complement strand
GCCTTCCTGCACCAGGAGCCGCGAGCCGGCGCAGCAGACCTGGCCCTGGTTGAACCAAATGCCGTCGACCAGTCCCTCGACGGCGCTGTCGAGGTCGGCATCCTCGAAAACGACGAAGGCCGATTTGCCGCCGAGCTCCAGCGACAGCTTCTTGCCCGATCCGGCGGTTGCCTTGCGGATGATCTTGCCGACCTCGGAGGAACCGGTGAAGGCGATCTTCTGCACGCCCGGATGGTTGACGATGGCGGCACCCGCCTCCGGTCCGCCCTGAACGATGTTGACGACGCCTTTCGGCACGCCGGCGCGCTCACAGATCTCGGCGAACAGTATGGCGGTGAGCGGCGTGAATTCGGCCGGCTTCAGCACCACCGTACAGCCGGCCGCGAGCGCGGGCGCGATCTTCCAGGCCAGCATCAGCAGCGGGAAGTTCCACGGAATGACCTGGCCGACGACGCCGACCGGCTTGTGGCCGGGAAAATCCTTCTCGAGCGTCTGCGACCAGCCGGCATGATGGATGAAGTGGCGGATCGCCAGCGGCACGTCGATGTCGCGGCTCTCGCGGATCGGCTTGCCGTTGTCGATCGATTCCAACACCGCGAACAGGCGCTGATGGCGCTGCATGGCGCGGCCGATGGCATAGAGCACTTTGGCTCTGGCGTAGCCCGAGGATGCCGACCATTTCGGCAGCGCCTTTGCGGCCGCCGCAACCGCGGCGTCGATGTCGCCGGCGCCGGCATCCGAGATCTTCGCCAGCAGCTTGCCGGAGGACGGCTCGCTGGTATCGAAAGTCTTGCCGCTTGCCGCCGCCTTCCAGGCGCCGTCGATGAACAGCGCCCTGGAAAAATCGCGGCCGGCGAGCCAGGCGTCGGCCTCGTTGCGGGCTTCCGGCGCCGGGCCGTACTCCATGGCGCGATAACGTTCTAGGATGTTCATGGGGTCGCTCCTTTACCCTTCCCCGTGTGGGGAGGGTCGATCGGCGAAGCCGATCGGGGTGGGGGTAAATGTCTAATGGTTTGGTGCATGGATCAGGCAGATTTGTTTTTCGACCCCCACCCCGCCGCTTCGCGGCGACCCTCCCCGCAAGGGGGAGGGGGGTGGCTCACGCCATCGCGTGGCGATGGTTGGCCGAATAGTGGCCGGTCAAATGATGTTCGAGCTGGCGCTCGATGTCGGTGAGCAGGCTGGAGGCGCCGAAGCGGAACAGCTGCGGCTCGAGCCAGGGCCGGCCAAGCTCTTCCTTCATCAGCACCAGCCAGTCGAGCGAGACCTTCGCGGTGGAAATGCCGCCCGCCGGCTTGAAGCCGATCAGATAGCCGGTCTCCTCGAAATAGGCGCGGATGGCGCGCACCATCGCAAGCCCGACGGGAAGCGTGGCGTTGACGCTTTCCTTGCCGGTCGAGGTTTTTATGAAATCGGCGCCCGCCATCATCGCCACCATCGAAGCCAGCATGACGTTGCGCAGGGTGGCGAGATCGCCCGTGCCTAGGATGACCTTGAGATGGGCTTCGCCGCAGGCGGCGCGCATGGCGACGATCTCGTTGAACAGTTCGCGCCATTTGGCGCCGTAAACCAGCCCGCGCGGGATGACGACGTCGATCTCGTCGGCCCCGTCCTTCACCGAGGCCTCGATCTCCTGCAGGCGGGTCGAGAGCGGCGCAAGGCCGTGCGGGAACGCTGTGGAGACGGCCGCGACATGGATGCCTGTGCCACGCACCGCATCCACGGCCGTGGCCACGAAGGGATGGTAAACACAAACCGCCGCGGGGCGGATCGATTCGTCGGCGATGCCGAGGCCCTCGACGATGTCCCGGCGCAGCGGATTGATCGCTTTGGCGCAGAGCCGGCGCACACGCTCGTCGGTGTCGTTGGAATTCAGCGTGGTCAGGTCCATGCAGGCGATCGCGCGCAGCAGCCAGGCGGCCTGGTTGTCGGCCTTGATCGAGCGCCGCTTGGTGAGGGTGGCGACGCGGCGCTCCAGCGCCGAGCGGTTGACGCTGCGCACCGATTCGAGGAAGCCGAGGTCCAGCTTCATGCCAGGATTGCGGGCAATGCCGTGCTCCAGCGGCATCGGCGTGTTGGCGGCGGCACGCGCCGGCAGCGGCATGATCTTGGACGCGCCTGAGCCGGCCTCGCGGATGGTGCTGCTCATCTCCTGCCCTTTCATTCAGCGACGTGCACTGAAGATAGCCCGCGAAGTTGTCCTTCACGAGTCCTTCAGTGGCTCATAGCGGAAAAAGGCGGCAAAAGCAGTAGGTTTTTGACCGCATGGTCAAAACACTGGGAGACGCGCCTCAGCCGACGAAGGCGCGCTCGACGACGAAGCTGGCGGGATGGCTGAGCGAGCCCTCCTGGAAGCCGAGGCTTTCGGCGAGCTCCTTGACGTCCTTCAGCATGTGCATCGAGCCGCAGATCATGATGCGGTCGGTCTCGGGATTGAGCTTGTCGATGCCGAGGTCGGAGTAAAACTTGCCCGAGCCGATCAGGGCCGTGATCCGGCCCATGCGCGCCGACTCCTCGCGGGTCGTCGAATTGTAGAGCGTGACACGCCCGCCGGTCAGCTCGCCGATCAGCGGATCGGTCTCGAGCGCAGCCACCAGTTCCTGGCCGTAGGTGAGCTCGGCGTTGTCGCGGCAGGTGTGGGTGAGGATCACCTGATCGAACTTCTCATAGGTGTCGGGGTCGCGCAGCAGGCTGGCGAAAGGCGCGATGCCGGTGCCGGTCGAGATCATGAACACGCGCTTTGCAGGCGTCAGCGCGTCGAGCACCAGCGTGCCGGTCGACTTCTGGCGCATGATGACGGTGTCGCCGACCTCTATCTTCTGCAACTCGGAGGTCAGAGGACCGTCCGGGACCTTGATCGAGAAGAATTCGAGCTCGTCGTCCCAGGCGGGGCTGGCAACGGAATAGGCGCGGAAGATCGGCTTCTCGGCATTGGGCAGACCGATCATGACGAACTCGCCGGAGCGGAAGCGCAGCGACTGCGGGCGGGTGATGCGGAACGAGAACAGGCGGTCGGTGTAATGCTTCACCGATACCACGGTCTCGGCATAGACATTGGTCGGGATCGGGAACTGCAGCGGCTTTGCACCGGCGAGGTTCAACGCGGATGTCGTGTTCATCAAACCCAACTTTCCGGCGCGGACGCGGGGCGCTGGCGCCAAACTTTCTCCTGCGCGCCCGAACGGTCAGGTTCCGACGTGCTCTCTGCACACTGCCAAGCGGTAAGCTCTTGTGTCCGGAATTTATTAGTATACAAATGATCTTCAGGTCAAGATGGCAGCGTAAAACGGCTTTCCAAACCGAGGCATATCCGTAGTCCTGGCATTTCGGGTTTCGGCAATGAATGAGAAATTTTCGGCGTCGGCGGGAAGCGTGGTTGCCGGCATCGATGTCGGGGGAACTTTCACCGATCTGCTCCTGATCGACGGCAAGGCCGGCGGCAAGGTGCACATCGCCAAGACCCCGACGACGGTAGAAAATCAGGCCTTTGGCGTGGTCGCCGCACTTGGCGCGACCGGCTTTCCGGTCGAGGGCATCGACCTCATCGTGCACGGCACGACGACCACCACAAACGCCGTGCTGGAGCGCCGGCTGGCCAGGACCGGCATGATCACGACGCGCGGCTTCCGCGACGTGATCGAGCTTGGACGGCGCACGCGGCCGCAAGCCTATGGCATGACGGGCACCTTCGTGCCGGTCATTCCGCGCGATCTGCGGCTCGAAGTTTCGGAGCGCGTCGAGGCGTCCGGCGCGGTTCGCCTGCCGCTCGACGCGGCCGAAATGCGCGATGCCGTGAAAAAGCTGCTCGACGCCGGCTGCGAGTCGCTCGTCATCCATTTCCTGCATTCCTACGCCAACCCCTCGCACGAGCGGCGCGCGGCCGAAATCGCGGCGGAGCTCTGGCCGAACGGCCACATCACGACCGGCCATGCGCTGCTTTCGGAGGCGCGCGAATTCGAACGCGGCGTGACGGCGGCGGTCAACGCCTCGGTGCAGCCGATCCTGGAGCGCTATGTCGAGCGGCTGCGCAAGGAGCTCGCGGCGAAAGGCTATGCGCGCGACTTCCTGATCATGAACGGCAATGGCGGCATGATCTCGGCCCGCTTCGTCACGCAGGAATCGGCAAAGACCGTCATGTCCGGTCCGGCTTCCGGCGTCATCGCCGCCGCTTACACGGGAAAGCGTGCCGGCTTCGCCAACTTGGTGACCTACGATATGGGCGGCACCTCGACCGACGTGGCGCTGATCCGCAACGCCGAGCCCGCGGTCTCGAACGAGATCGAGATCGAATATGCGATGCCGATCCATGTGCCGATGGTGGCGGTGCACACCGTCGGCGCCGGCGGCGGCTCGATCGCGCGCGTCGACGCCGCCGGCCTGATCCAGATCGGTCCGGAAAGCGCCGGTGCCAATCCCGGCCCGATCTGCTACGGGCGCGGCGGCACGGAACCCACCATCACGGATGCCAATCTGGTGCTCGGGCGGCTGGCGCCGAAGAAGCTGCTTGCGGTCGACAATCCGGTCACTGTCGAGCGCGTCACCGCAATCTTCGAGGACAGAATCGGCAGGCACACGGGCCTTTCCGGCGTCGAGGCGGCCGGTGCCATCTTGAGGCTCGGCAACATGAAGATGGCGGGCGCCATCCGCATGGTTTCGGTGTCGCGCGGCCACGACCCGCGCGATTTCGCGCTGTTCGCCTTCGGCGGCGCCGGGCCGCTGCACGCGACGGCGCTGGCCCGCGAACTCGGCCTGCCGAAAGTGGTGGTGCCGGCACGCCCGGGTATCACCAACGCGCTCGGCTGCGTCGTCGCCGACCTCAGGCACGACTTCGTCAATACGGTCAACCAGCCGGTAGCGAGCCTCGACGAAGCAAAGCTTCGCGAGTTGTTGGAACGGCACCGAAACGAAGGCGAGTCGCTGATCGGCAAGGAAGCAGTGAAGCCCGATGCAATCCGCGTCACCCACTCCGCCGACATGCAATTCGTCGGCCAGACGCACATCATCAACGTGCCGCTGCCGTCATCCTCGGTTTCACGGGCGACGCTGCAGCAGCTGTTCGAAAAAGCCTATTTCGCGCGTTTCAAGGTCGAACTGCCGGAGATCCGCGCCAATCTCGTCAACCTCAACACCTCGGTGACGGGTGTGCGGCCGCAGATCGACCTGTCTCAGCTGATCGACCCGGCAGGACGCGCGGCGACGCTGGAGGAGGCGCGGCGCGAGATCCGGCCGGTCTGGTACAGCGGGCGCTGGCACGAGACGCCGGTCTATGCGCGCGAAAGGCTGCCGCTCGACGCAACAATCGAGGGACCGGCGATCCTCGAGCAGATGGACGCCACCACCGTGCTTGAACCCGGCGATCATGCGCGTTCGGACGCCGACGGCAACATCATCATCGACATCGGCGAGGCCTGACAATGGCAGTCGAAGGGGCAAAGCTCGACACGATCACGCTTTCGGTGCTGCAGGCCGCCCTGCAGCAAGTTTGCGACGAGATGGATTTGACGTTTTCCCGCGCCGCCTTCTCGCCGGTCATCGCCGAGGCCAATGACCGCTCCGACGGCATCTATTCCGCCGCCGACGGCTCGCTCATCGCGCAAGGCAGCCAGGGCCTGCCGGTATTCGTCGGCGTCATGCAGTATTCGACCAAGACGGTGATCGAGATGATCGCCGACGGGCGCTGCCTGGCCCCCGAGCCCGGCGACATCTACATCGTCAACGACCCCTATCTCGGCGGCACGCATCTGATGGACGTGCGCTTCGTCATGCCGGTCTACCGCGACGGCAAGATCTTCTGCTGGCTGTCCAACACCGGCCATTGGCCGGATATCGGCGGCGCGGTGCCTGGCGGCTTCTCGGCCTCGGCCACCGCCGTCGAGCAGGAAGGTCTGCGGCTGCCACCGGTGAAGCTGTTCAAGAGGGGCGTGCTCGATCCCGAGATCTACGCTATCATCTGCTCCAACATTCGCGTCGCCGACCAGCGCATCGGCGACATCCGCGCCCAGGCTGCGGCGCTGCTGATCGGCCAGGACAGGCTCAATGAAATCCTGGATCGTTACGGCGACGAAACCGTCGTCGAGGCGATCGCCGAATTGCGCCGCCGCGCCGCCGAACAGATGCGCGCCTCGATCGCCGTTATCCCGGACGGCGTCTACCGCTCGCAAGCTTTTGTCGATTCCGACGGCGTGGTGAACGAGCCGCTGACCATCAATCTCGCCGTCGAGAAGAAGGGCGACAGCCTGACCTTCGATTTCGCCGGCTCGTCAAAGCCCTGCGCAGGCCCGATGAACAGCGTGCTGGCGACGACGCTGTCATCAGTCTACCTCGCCATGCGCCATATCTTCCCCGAAGTGCCGATCAGCGCCGGCGCGTTCGAGCCGCTCAATGTCAAGCGGCCGGAAGGTACCTTCCTCGACGCCAAATATCCGCGGCCGGTCTCGGGCTGCGCGGCGGAGGTTTCGCAGCGTATTGCGGAGGCCGTGTTCGCGGCGATGGTGCAGGCATTGCCGGAGAAAGTGACGGCAGCGCCCGCCGGTTCCAGCGGCAATTTCGCGCTCGGCGGCAACGACCCGACGCGCGGCCGCGACTATGTCATGTACCAGATTTCGGGCGGCGGCTATGGCGGCAATGCGGGTCATGACGGCTTGAGCAATGGATGCTCGACCA
>NZ_RZSR01000251.1:0-6680 GCF_004023265.1 Mesorhizobium sp. M1A.F.Ca.IN.020.06.1.1 | reverse complement strand
CATGTGCGCGAGCCGCACGGGCAGAGCGAGCTTGCGCATCGCCGCGCCCGGCGCCTTGCTGATCCATGCCTGGCCGGATCGTGTCGCCAGAGCCCGCGGCGAGCGCGGCCGCTTCGTGCTCGCCAACGGTTCCGGCGCGATGGTCGATGCTGCCGATCCACTTGCCGGCGAGAGCTGGCAGGTCGTCGCCGATCTGCAGGGCAAGGCGCAGAATGCCCGTATCACCGCCGCCGCGCCCGTCGACGAGGCCCTTATCCGCACCGCGCTTGCCGACCGCATCGAGACGAAGCGCGAGACGAGTTTCGACCGCGAGCGCCGCGTCGTGCGCGTGCGCGAGACCGCTCGCCTTGGCGCCATCACCCTTTCCGAGCGCATGCTGCCCGCACCTTCCGGTGCCGAGGCCGATCGGGCCATGCTGGACGCCCTGCGCGAGCACCGCCTGTCGCTGCTCGACTGGGGCAAGGAGGCGGAAACGCTGCGCCAGCGGCTCGGCTGGCTCTATCGCGGCCTCGGTTCTCCCTGGCCCGACGTCTCGGACCAGGCGCTTCTCGACCGTCTCGACGACTGGTTGCTGCCTTTCCTTGCCGGCGAGGCCTCCTTCGCGGCGATCAGGCCGACGGCGCTTGCGGCGGGGCTGATGTCGCTGGTCCCGCACGACCTGCAGCGCGAGGTCGACGCGCTGGCGCCGACCCATTTCGACGCGCCCTCGGGCAGCCATGTGCCGATCCGCTATGACGGCGAATGGCCGGTGCTGGCGATCCGCGTGCAGGAGCTGTTCGGTCTCGATCGCCATCCTTCGATCGCTGGCGGTAGGGTGCCGCTGACTCTGGAGCTCTTGTCGCCGGCGCACCGCCCGATCCAGACGACGCGCGATCTGCCCGGCTTCTGGCGCGGCTCGTGGGCGGATGTGCGCACCGATATGCGCGGCCGCTATCCCAAGCATGTCTGGCCGGAAAACCCGCTGCTGGCGGCCGCCACCAGCCGCGCCAAGCCGCGCGGGACATAGGTTCGTGCCGCTTTCGGCGGGCCATTCGCGTTAGTGGGCAACGCGCGTTGGCGATTGGCGCAAACGCCCATCACTTCGTCATCCTAGGGCCTGCGATCCGCTTCGCGTCGCTCCGCCCGTGGATGACGAAATCGCGAGGGGCCTCGGCCAATCATCAAGCCCTCATGATGGTGAACCGAAACAACGGCCGCTGACCGGTCAAGTCGCCGTCACAGCGCTACTAGCGCTCACCCTCCTGCGGCTATAATCGTAAGTCGATGATCAATATTCTGCGCGCGCCCGATTCCCAGCAGAGCCAGCGGCTGCGGCTCAACACGCTGATCCGCCTGCGCTGGCTGGCCATCGTCGGCCAGAGCATGGCGGTGCTTGTCGTCGCCTACGGGCTGAAATTCCCGCTTCCGGTCTCGCTGTGCTTCGCGCTGATTGCCTGCTCGGCCTGGATGAACCTCTGGCTCACCTTCCGCTATCCCGCGGCGCATCGGCTGACCCCGCTCTCGGCCTTCGTCATCCTTACCATCGACAGCCTGCAGCTCGCCGGCCTGCTCTATATGACTGGCGGCCTGACCAATCCGTTCTCGGTCCTGCTCTCGGTGCCCGTCGTCATTTCCGCCGCGTCGCTGCCGCTGCGCCTCACCGCGGTGCTCGGCGCGCTGGTTATCGCGGCGGCCACGCTGCTTGTGTTCTTCCATCTGCCGCTGCCCTGGTACGAAGGCGCGCCGCTGTCGATGCCCTTCATCTATGTCGCCGGCATGTGGATGGCGGTGTTCGCCTCGATCGCCTTCACCGCGATTTACGCCTTCCGCGTCGCGGCCGAGGCACGCCTGCTCGCCAACGCGCTCGCCGCCACCGAGCTGGTGCTGCAGCGCGAGCAGCATCTTTCGGCGCTCGACGGCCTCGCGGCGGCCGCCGCGCATGAGCTCGGCACGCCTTTGGCCACCATCACCGTCGTCGCCAAGGAAATGGAAAAGGCGCTGGGAGAAGATCCGAAATTCAGCGAGGACGTGAAGCTGCTGCGCTCGCAAAGCGAGCGTTGCCGCGAGATTTTGAAGCGGCTGACCAGCCTGTCCTCGGAAGGCGAGGCGCATCTTTCGCGCCTGCCGCTGACCTCGCTGGTCGAGGAAGTGACGGCGCCGCACCGCGACTTCGGCATCTCGATCCGGCTGCGCCCCGGCGAGCGCATCGGCCCGGAGCCGGTCGGGCAGCGCAGCCCCGGCGTCATCTACGGGCTCGGCAATCTGGTCGAGAACGCCGTCGACTTCGCCAAGAACACGGTCACCGTCAGCTGGAACTGGGACGGTGAGGAGGTCTCCTTCTCGATCATTGACGACGGGCCGGGCTTCCCGCCGGAAATCATCGACCGCATCGGCGAGCCCTATATGTCGACGCGCCAGGGGACGGAGGCCGGCGGCGGCCTCGGGCTCGGGCTTTTCATCGCCAAGACGTTGCTGGAGCGCTCGGGCGCGACGATCGATTTTCGCAATTCGAGCGGGCTCGGCGAGGGGGCGGTGGTGCAGATCACCTGGCCTCGCGGCGTCTTCCTCAATCCCGAGCATGCCCCGGGCACCGCATTCGACAATGCGTGAGCCTATGCATTTGGCGCATGGCAGCTTTGTTGCCGGGTGTAAAAATTGGACATTGCTGTTGCAGAATTGTATCTGCGTAAAAGTAAGGCAGTAGGATGCTGACGCAAATGAGCGCAGAAGAACCCACCGGCGCAATGGTAGAAGGCGAGGACACCTCGCTGCTGATCGTCGACGACGACAAGCCATTTCTCACCCGGCTTGCCCGCGCCATGGAAACCAGGGGCTTCGCGGTCGAGACGGCGGAAAGCGTGGAAGAGGCCGTCGCCAAGGCGCGCGCCCGCCCGCCGGCCTATGCGGTGGTCGACATGCGGCTCGGCGACGGCAACGGCCTCGACGTGGTCGCCGCCATCCGCGAGAAGCGCGACGATTCCCGCACCATCATCCTGACCGGCTACGGCAACATCGCCACCGCGGTGACGGCGGTGAAGCTCGGCGCTGTCGACTACCTGTCGAAGCCCGCCGATGCCGACGACGTCTTCGCCGCGCTGACCCGCACCGCGGGCGAGCGGGCAGCACCCCCGGAAAACCCAATGTCGGCCGACCGCGTGCGCTGGGAACATATCCAGCGCGTCTATGAAATGTGCGACCGCAACGTCTCCGAGACCGCGCGCCGGCTCAACATGCACCGGCGCACCCTGCAGCGGATTCTGGCAAAGCGGGCGCCGCGGTAACCTGCTTAAACGCGCGTACGGTGCTGCCGATGGCGAGTGTCGAAGGCAGCGCTGGCTGCCGCCTAGCAACGCTGGCGATTGGCGAAAACCGCGATGAGAGCGCCCCTCTCCCCGTCATACGGGGAGAGGATGCCGGCAGACAGGTGAGGGGCGGCGCCGGCGCTTGCAAGGAGGGCGACGGTGGCCGACCGGTCCATTGCTTGCCCCGTCGTGCGCGTTTGAGCATCATCGCGAAGGACACCGGCCGGCGGGCCATGTGACGGAGGGGGCATGCGCGACGAGCGGCCGAAATCGATGCTTCGCGAATTCCTCGACGGCGAGGCGGCCGGCGGCATCATCCTGATGGCGGCCGCCGCCCTTGCGCTCATCGTCGCAAACTCGCCGCTCGCCGAAACCTATTTCGCCGCCCTCCACGCCTATCTCGGTCCGCTCAGCGTCTCGCACTGGGTGAATGACGGGCTTATGGCGGTGTTCTTCCTGCTGGTCGGGCTGGAGATCAAGCGCGAGATGCTGGACGGCCAGCTCTCAACCTGGCCGCGCCGCGTGCTGCCGGGCATCGCCGCGGCCGGCGGCATGGTGTTTCCGGCGCTGGTCTATGTCTTGATCAACCGCGACAACCAGGCGGCGCTTTCCGGCTGGGCGATCCCCACCGCCACCGACATCGCCTTCGCGCTCGGCGTGCTGTCGCTGCTCGGCAGCCGCGTGCCGGCCTCGCTTAAAGTGTTTCTTACCGCTTTGGCCATCATCGACGATCTCGGCGCCGTCATCATCATCGCGCTGTTCTACACCAGCGGCCTGTCGCTCGCCTATCTCGGCGCCGCCTTCGCGGTCATCGCCGTATTGATCGTACTCAACCGCATGCGGGTGATGAACCTCTTGCCCTATCTCGTACTCGGCGCGGCGCTTTGGGTGCTGGTGCTGAAGTCGGGCGTGCATGCGACGCTTGCCGGCGTGGCGCTGGCGCTCACCATCCCGCTCGAGCGTTCGCCCGCCATCGGTCACGACGTCGAACACTCGCCGCTGCACCGGCTGGAACATGGCCTGCACAAGCTCGTGCCCTTCATCGTCATCCCGATCTTCGGCTTCGCCAATGCCGGCGTCTCGCTCGGCGGCCTGAGCGTTGCCGCGCTGGTCGAGCCTCTGACGCTCGGCGTCGCCGCCGGCCTCGTCGTCGGCAAGCTGGTCGGCGTCTTCGGCGCCTCGGTTCTCGCCATCCGGCTCGGCCTCGCCGACCTGCCGGCCAATGCTGGCTGGCTGCATATGATCGGCATTTCGCTTCTTTGTGGCATCGGCTTCACCATGAGCCTGTTCATCGGCCTGCTCGCCTTCGCCAATGACGCGGCCCTTCAGGACGCGGTAAAGGTCGGCATACTCGCCGGCTCGCTGATCGCCGCGCTGGTCGGCGCGGCGGTGCTGCTGATGGCGCCAGCGACGGGTGGGGCGGAAGAGGATGTGGAGTAGGCCAGACCGCAACGCCCCGTTCCTCTCCCCGCCTTCGCGGGGGGCGAGGACATGGGTGCTATTCACTCTCGCCATCCAGCGCCGGCACCGCCACGCCGGCAAGCTCCGCCGCCAAGAGCCGCGCCGCGCCGGCGCGGGCGATCCTGAGCATCAATGCCTTGCGCGTCGCGGCCGCGATGCGGTGCTCCGGCGCCTCGCGCAAGATCTCCGCGCCATAGCCGTCGGAGAGGATGAAGCCGCATTCCTCCGGAAAGATTTCCGCGGGCACGCCGGGATGGGTGGCGAAGAAGAAGCGGTCGGCATGCAGCCGGTAGTCCGGCCATTTGCGATCGACGCGAAAATCCTCGATCGAGGATTTGATCTCGATGATCCAGATGTCGCCCTGCCGGGTCAGCGCGACAAGATCGGCCCGCCGGCCGGTGGCCAGGGATAGCTCTGGCAGCACATGCGCGCCCATTTGGGTCAGCAGACGCTGCACGCCGCGCCGCACCAGCATGGCGCGCTCCGACTGGCGGCCGTCGATCAGCGGGTTGAGGGGAATCGCGGAAACGATAGGCATGGCAGGCACCATGCCAGATTTTGTTCACGGTTTGAACACGATATTAAAGGGCGATTGTATATTTGACAGACCCAGACGCACAATTAATTCGGGAACCGAATTGGGTTCCGGTATGTTGACCACTATCGCCGGTAACGACCCAACGGACATCGGCGGCTGAGAGACAGCGATCTAGCGCTCCCGTCTGCATAAGACCGGAGCCACGCTATGTCTCCCAACAATCCCCATCGCGCGCTTTATTCCAATCAGGACAGCATTCTAATCGCCAGATCGAGAGAGTATATCGAACGCTCACGACGGCGGCTCATAGAAACCGAACCGTTGCTCGATCCTCACCGGATGCGTCACCCCACACAGGATCGGGATATCGCCAGCATCCTGCGCGGCACTTGGTGGAAGTCTTATGATGACGACCAAGGGGCTAGCGAGGCTTCTTTCCCGCTTTCTCGTCGTGCTTAGGCGGCGGCGGGGACTTTGCCACTTTCTTAATCGCCGCGTTCAACGGCTCTTCGGAATCGACGGTTTCAATCTCCCGCGCCAGTTCGCGGAACTTCTCAACTTGACTCTTTTCAGCGGGTTTGCCTGACATTGCAGAATGCACCTTTGCTTTATTGACGAGAGTGGTAGCCCGCCCAAACCCTGCCGCGTGGGCAATAGGCCCTATTTTGTCACAGCCGGTCTTATCATGCATGAGGCCCAATGGCATGGCATTGCAGACGAAGTGCGCAGGATAAAGACCAAATATGGCGTCACAGGCGAAATCAAATGGCGCTATTTCGGCCCAGATAACACGGACCCGGGCAACTCCGTCGCCCACCTAACGAGGGCGAAAGGCGCGGGCGGTTATATATTTCACAGACCACCGCAACACTTGAGAGTGTTGCTACCCTGCTGCATCCGCAGTATGAACCCCAAAAAAATCCTAAGCCGAACGCAATCAGCGTTACAGGCCAATCGGTGATCGCCCAAGTAATGCCGATGATTGACGCTTCATTGTAGAGCGCCTCATCCAGCCTCCCCCAGATCCCCTTCGAAGATGAGCAGCACGCGGTTCGACGCCTGCAGCGCAAACCGCTTCGCTTCCGGGTCGTCATAGCAGGCCTTGGCAGCTTCCAATGACGGGAATTGGACGACGATCACCCGACCGGCATCGCGCGCCTCCACCAGCAGGGGCGGCACTTTCGAAGGATTGCTGCGTGCCTGATACTTCTCGCCGATGGGCTTCCAAAGCCTGGCGTATTCGGCTTGCGCTTCCTGATCCGAAATCTCGGTGCCGACGATGAGCCAGTATCCCTTTACGGGTGGAGCACTCCTGCCGAGGATTTGTTTCTGGCTCAAGAGCTAAGATAGAGATCGGATACTTGTCTAGCTCCGGTCGGCGACTTCACGCCGCCCCCGCC
>NZ_RZSR01000024.1:0-15312 GCF_004023265.1 Mesorhizobium sp. M1A.F.Ca.IN.020.06.1.1 | reverse complement strand
TCACTATTGTGCCCTGTCCGACAGTCCGCGAAGCCGATGGTCTTGCGCTATCGTCGCGTAACGTGCGGCTCTCCCCAGCCCAACGCGCCATTGCCCCAAAACTAGCATCGGTCCTGCTCGATACGGCCGAGCGGCTTGCACGCGGCTCTCCCATCCTGCCTACGCTTGATGAAGCGCGTGCAACAATTCTGGCTGCCGGCTATCGCGAGCTCGAATACCTGGAGCTTCGCGGAGAAACAGACCTGCAATCGTTAGCAAGCCTTGACCGACCGGCACGCTTGCTTGCTGCGGCTTGGCTTGGCGACACGCGGCTCATCGATAACGTCGCAATATCACCCATCGGTAGTTGGTCAGGTGCGCGGAGCTCTCTCCAATCGGAAGCAGCACAGCAATTGCGGTGATGACGGCGGCGCGTCGTACGCCCTGCAGGGACAGGCCATCATTTAGAACCACGTCTCCGCCCGGCTTCCAGCAACCTCCGCGAGGTAGGCAAAGCGCAGATGCATCGCGTATTTGAAACCTTGGTCGAGCAACTCTCTGCAAGCGTCGATGCCGTCGATCTCCATGAGGCAATGGCGTCCGCCGCAGCCGGGTTCGACTTTCCGTTCTTCGCTTATTTCACCTACCCATCCGCTTCCGGCGACACGCCGCGATTGATCTCGAATTATCCATCATCATGGACATCACATTACCTGCAACTGCGCTACCACAGCGTGGATCCCGTGATCCTGCGGGGACTGCGAGGCTGGGATACCTTCGACTGGGGTGTGGACCGCGATCACCGTTATTTGCCGACCTCGCAGCAGGAAGTCCTGGAAAAAGCAGCTGAGTTCGGCATTCGCGGCGGACTGACCATGTCGATGCATGATCATCGCGGCCGGTTCGCCGCACTGACCTTCGCCTCCAACGAGGCGCATCCGCCACTTTTGAGGTCGCTGACGCGCTACGAAAAAGCAATGCAGTTGGTTGCGATCAACGTTCATATCCATGCCCGGCGCAGGCTCGCCGAAGATTGCGTGGTAGATGGCATAACGCTCACCCCGCGGGAGTTCGAGTGCCTGAAATGGGCGGCGTGCGGCAAGTCGGCCTGGGATATCAGCCAGATTCTCGGTGTCTCGAAACGCACCGTGACCTTCCATCAGGAAAACGCCAAGGCGAAGCTTGGCGTGCGAACCATCAACCAGGCCATAGTGCGGATGGCTGCTCGGGCGAGATCCTGATCCTCTCCAAGGCTAGCTGTAAAGGTCTACAGGCTGCATTCATGACGGCTTTGCCCTTCGATTGCGTGGACACATCCCGCACGGAGACGACAATGATGCAGCTGATAACACCCGACTGCTACGCCGAGTTCGCGAGCGAACTCAGGGAAATGCACGGGCTTAGGTATCGGGTTTTCAAGAAGCGGCTCGATTGGGAAGTGCAGACCGAAGGCGAAATGGAAACGGACCCGTTTGACAGCCTGAACCCCGTCTACCTACTTCTCAAGGGGTCCGATTGGCGAACTTGCGGCTGCGTCCGCCTTTTGCCGACCACCGGACCGACTATGTTGCGCGATACGTTTCCGGCGCTGCTGGATGAGATGGTGGTCCCTGCGAGTGCCGATATCTGGGAGAGTAGTCGTTTCGCGCTCGATCTCCCTGCGACAGCGCCGAAGGCTGCTGGCGGCCTGGCACAAGCAACCTACGAGCTCTTCGCGGGCATCATCGAATTCGGCTTGGCCAACAATCTCTCCGGGATCGTAACGGTGACAGATACGCGCATCGAAAGGATCCTTCGTCTCGCGACCTGGCCGTTGTCACGTATCGGACAGCCCCAGCAGGTCGGCAACACCGAGGCAGTCGCCGGCTTCCTCGAGATTTCCTACGCCAGTCTCTTGCGCATCCGCTGGAGGGGACGCCTGAACGGGCCGGTGTTGTGGCAACCAGTTCTCGTCCAATCGGCATAGCGCCTGCGGATGGTCAGCCGTGACCTGGGTTAAGTCTGCTCACGGCCGCCACCGCCCGCCGTCAAGCTGAGCGGACCCGGCCCCACGAGCATTCGACTGTTCCGGTCGATCGACTCGCGCGGCCGGACTTCGGATTTCCGTAGGCGCAACCCGCAGTCCAGCGTGAGCACGCCAAAGTGGCGCCCGTCCGCTTGGAAAGAAGCCAATGTGGCTTCTGAGATCGCCTTGGAATATTGGACCGGCCGCCGTGAGCGATCCCAACCTCAAACCTTTGCCGGTATGCCGGTTTGGCCGGACCGTCGGCCAGTCGGAGCAGTCCCCCGATAAGGACCCGAGCTGACGCGCGATCCAACAGCGCCCAAGCCTATGCTATGTGCATTACCGTTCGGTTGGCCATATCGTCCAAGACCGCATGAAGAAGCCTTCCAACCTCCTGCGCAGCGAACTCTGGCGCAATTCCTACATCGGACAATTGAATGAGCATTTTCTTGGCAGCACAGCGCCAGAACGCACTCGCCGCCTCGCCGTTCTTGGTCTCGAGGGCCTGGGCGATACTTTCGACCAATGTGCGTCGCCGATGCAGCGGAAATACGCAAATGTTTGAGTCATGCATCAATCACCTCACAGTTTCAGTTCCACAAAGAAAACACCGGCGTCTTCAAAAGCGCCGCTTAGCGCGGTGACGGTTCGCGGCGACATGACGAGTTCCACTTCCCCTCGACAAGCCATTGGGCGATGAGCCGCCGGACCGCACATCCGGACCGCACATAAGGTGAACCACCATTGCTGATCCGGCTGCGTTTCCTGTGCCGTTCCGCGACGAGGCGTTCCAGCCCGAATTGACGTCCAATGACTTGATTTCTGAAAGGGCAGGGCGGCACGAATCACCCGACTGTTCCGCCGCTTACATTCCTGCGAGCTTGTGTATGAATGATTAAAGCGTGCCCGAGCCGTTCTTGGTGGCCGCAGAAGGGAATCATGTCATCCGCGCCTATCGTAAGGCCGCGCGACTTCTAGCATGGCTGCACTGCCCCGACAGGGCTTTGCAATCGCGCGTTTCGAAGCCTATGCTTGGCATCGGCCGTCAGTTACTTCGGATGCAGCCGACAGTAAGAGGTACGCGCTCTTGCCCGCATGAGAGAGAGCCTTGCCCGAATCCCTTTTTCGCAACCGGGTGCTGAAATCCCTTTCGCCGGAGGACTTCGCGCTGTTGCGACCATCGCTGCATCGCGTCGAACTGGACATCAAGGCTCAGTTGGAGATCGCGCATCAGCCGATCAGGAATGGATATTTTCCCGAGAGGGGCATCGCCTCGGTGGTCGCCACCATGACCGGCGGACGGCAATGTGAAGTCGGCATTATCGGATATGACGGGATGACAGGAATTGCCCTCATTCTCGGACAGGACAGCTCTTCCAACGAGACCTATATCCAGGTCGCAGGCAATGGCTGGCGCCTGCCGGTTGAAATCATTCGTCCTGCGGTTGCGGAAAGCCCGTCGCTGCGCACGTCAGTGCTGGACTATGCCCACGCGTTCCTTGTCCAGTCGTCCCGGACGGCACTGGTCAATGGCCACTCCAAAATCGAGGAACGGCTGGCCCGCTGGTTGCTGATGATCCATGACCGCTCTGACGGAGACAAGATCTACCTGACGCATGAATTTCTGGCGACCATGCTCGGCGCCCGCCGTCCCGGGGTCACCACGGCCCTGCAAATGCTTGAATATCGAGGACTTGTCCGTGCCAAGCGCGGCGAGGTCACGATTATCGACCGCGTCGGATTGATGGAACTCACGCATGGCGCTTACGGCGAGGAGGAGCAACGTTATTTCGGCCTGGCCACCGCTGCCTGATTGTCCGGTATCGGACATAGGCTTGAAGGCTGCCGAACTCCCGTCCTAGATCGTGTCAGTCAGAGTTTCAGGGAGGCGGGTGAAAAAGCCGCCGAAGCCTATGTTCTGTCCAGAGGCAAGGCCCGGTTCCTCTCCACCGCCCAGGCGATCCGCGCCATTCGAACGCTTATGCCGGCGTGCAAAGCGACCGATCGCGAGTTGAGGAATTGGTGGCGGCGACGTCCATCGTTCACGGTGTGCCCGTCGCCTTCGACGCAAAAACAGCCGAGGGAGTAGAACCACGGCTGCATTCCTAGGAGGGCATGCCGCGCCGTCCAGACTGTCAGATCGGGCATTCGTCAGATGGTTGTCCGCTAACTTAACTGGCAGAGTCTACAGGACGTGTCCAGCATTGCGAACTCACCGATCGCTTGGCGGCCAAAGCTGCCGGCAAGCGATCGCCTCATCCAGCCGTCTGCACCATCTCATCACAGACATCATCGGTGATGCTACCTGCCCAGCATATGTCCAGCATTTCGCAGGGCGGCCAGAAGGAGCCTCGCATAGCCTGTGACATCGATCTGGGCCTGCATGGACAGGGGCATGCTGGTCCAGTTCTCCAATGGTGCAATGAAAGGTGAGAAGGTGCCATTGACAAGGCAACAGCAGCTAACAAGGCCCTCTCGGTCCAATGCCACCACACCGATCTTGTCGCCTGGATATCCAATGGCTGCGACTCGCTGGACCTCCAGGTCACCGTCAACCCGCACGTCGAAAAGAAGGCTACCACGGCTCCTCGTGGCTATCTCAGCCGCCTTCTCATCAAAGCTTGAAGAGAGCAAGCGGACGCTTTCCACCGCCATCTGGAAAATCACCAAATCCAGTTCATTCACGGCCATATGGGCAATTGCGCGCAATGGGTGGTGATTGCAATGACACACACTGCTTGTTCACAGATGTCGGTCACGAACGATCATTCGTCGGGTTCCGGTTCCGACCAACGGTGTGGCCACCTGATCGTGCTGCGGTTCGAACATTCCTAACGCGAGCCGAGCGCTGTTGATGAGGATGGAGTCTAGGTCTCGGGCCCTGCCTCGCGGCTTGCTCATCCTTGGCAGACCCCTTGCAACGCCGCCGCGATGGCGCAAACGCAGATGACGCTGATCCATCGCTTAATCGTGAACTGAGCTTCTGAACACCCTTGGTGGGACAGCAGGGTGGAAGGGCTTGACCAACGCTGCCGCCGTTTTCGAAGAGGGCCCGTCCTCGATTGAATCTTTGGAGCCCCGTGCGGCGCGCAGGAAAATGTTGACCATCTGGACGCAGGTCCCAGACCCCAAGGCAAACAGGGAACCTTCCAGCCAGCCAAGCTGCGCCGAAGCAAAGAGCGACCTTTGGAATTCCCAAGAACGGACCCTTCCATAGTTGACTGGCAACCGCAGCGCGAGTGCGGGAGAGCGAACAAGCACTGCGTGAGAGGTCCTGCGCGTTTTCCCCTCTTTGCTATTTGGCACATCGCTTGCGCCGAAGTGGGCGCAGCGTTCGACCGGAGCACTGCATGGGAGAAGGAGGAGCCCCACCCCGATCCGGTCAAGGAGAGAAACGGTGTTGGTTCCACAAGTCCCCATAGCGAACGCAGCGGCCCGCAAGCGCCATTTTGCCCGGGCCTACGTGCAGATGCTTGCCGCCATAATCCTGGGTGCTGCAATCGGCTATTTCCATTTGGAGACCGGCCAGAGCCTGAAGCCGCTCGGCGATGCCTTCGTCGATGTCGTCAAGATAATCACCGTACCTGTCATCTTCCTGACAATAGCGACCGGCATTGCCGGCATGAGCGATCTGCAGAAGGTCGGCCGAGTTGCCGCCAAGGCGATGGTTTATTTCCTCACCTTCTCGACACTTGCACTCGTTGTCGGACTGATTGTCGCGAATATCGTTCAGCCTGGCGCCGGCCTCAACATCGATCCGGCCTCGCTCGATGTCCAAGCCGTTAAGGGCTATGTGGCCACGGCTCACGAGCAGTCCGTGACCAGCTTCCTGATGAACATCATCCCATCAACCATTGCCAGTGCCTTCGCGGAAGGCGACATCCTGCAAGTCTTGTTCTTCTCGGTCCTGTTCGGCGCGGTCTGCCGCTACAACGGCCGCTCGATCTTCTCTCTCGTCCGATACATCAAGGACGAGCTGCTGCTCGCAACGTCCTCCTCGGAGGCCGCGCTGCCCTCGCTCATGGAGAAGATGGAAAAGGCCGGCGCCACGCATTCGGTCGTGGGTCTCATTCCATTCAATCTGGACGGCACGAATATGATGCTCGCCGCCCTCTTCATCGCCCAGACGACGAAAACTGATCTGCCGATCGGCTGCCGGATCCTCATGCTGTTCGTCGCATTGTTCCCTTCGAACGGAACAACCCGCATTACCGGTGCAGGCCTCGTCACAATGGCTGCAACGCTCTTTCTTGTTCCGGCCGCACCGGTCACCTCCGTGGGTCTTATTCTTGGCGTCGATCAGCTTATGTCCGAATGCCACGCGCTGACGATATTTCTCCGCAGCGTAGCGGCAACGCTGGCTGTCGCCCGGTCTGGGGCGAGCGGGATAAACGACGATTCGGGGAGCGCCTCACTAGCGGACCGTTCAGCGCTCTGGCGGTGGACGGTCAAGTCGCCCGGCGTGGTGAACGCAGTTCCCCGCGCGAACGACGCTCAGCTATTGGGGTGGGCCCGATGGCGCAAAGCCGTATTTGAGAAACCGCCAGATCGCACCCGCACCTGTGCGCCTGTAGCAACTGCGGGGCACGATCAAAAGCGACCCATTTTACACCGAAAAGGCGGGCCGTTGCTGCCACGCCGTCCATGGATTGGAGCCTCATGTCTAAGACAACGGCCACCACTCTCGCGGTTCTCCTTTTTCTCCTCGCCGTGCTGCTTTCCGTGCTGGCGAGCCATAATAGCGCGCACCCGCCGCGGGAAAGGCCGCCCCCGCCCATGCAGTCGTGCCAATGGACAGTCAAAAGTGGAGCGGCGCACTCGTCAACGACCCCGCTTCGCCAAATCGCCGGCAACCCGGAAGGTCCGGGGACCCTTCAGCGCTCTGCCGGGCGGACGGTCAGTCGCCCGGCGTGGTGAATGGCGGTCGCGGTTGCCCGGCCCGCGCGAACGACGCTCAGCTGGGTGGGGTGGGCCCGATGGCGCAAGGCCATCTTTCCAGAAACCGCCAGAGCGCACCGGCATCTATAGCTGTGCGCCCTCGCGACTGCGCCCTGTGGCAAGTGCGGGGCTCGATCAAAAGCATTTTACACCAAAAGGCGGGCCGTTGCTGCCACGCCGTCCATGGATTGGAGACTCATGTCTAAGCCGACTGCCATCACTGTCGCAGCTCTTCTTTTACTCCTCGCCGTGCTGGCGAGCCAATATAGCGCGAACCTGCACCGGCAGGCGTGGTCGATCGACAGGCAAAAGTGGAGCGGCGCATTCGACAACGACCCCCTTCGCCAATCGCCGGCAACCCGCAAGGCGATGCCGTTCTGGTCATATTCAATGACTACCACAACTGTCCGCATTGCAGACTGGCAGATCTCAACTACCAAAAAGCCTTCAAGAATGATCCCAATCTGAAGCTTGTGATCAGACGGTTCCCGGTCCTGGGACCGGATTCCCAATCGCACTCGCCTCGAGAAAACAGGGAAAGTTCGACGAATTCCACCGCGCCCTTATGACTTCCCCCAGTTGGATCATTGAAAGGATCACTCTCAAGATCGCAGCGCGTGTGGGCCTTGACGTGGAGCAGCTCAAGCGGGAATGCAAGATCCGGCCATCGCAGATGAACTTGCGCGCGTCCGCGCACTCGCGAAAGGTCTGCACATCGACCGTACGCCCGCGTTGGTGGTCGGCGATATAGTGATCGCCCACCTGGTCGACATGGCCAGCTTGCAACGCTTGCTCGCCGATGCGCGCTCAAAGCGTGCAGGCTCTCGTGCGGGGCAGCATCTGTAGATCGGCCACGCTGTTGTTGCCGGAGCGTGCCGTTTGTGGCAGCTGGCTTTGCTGTTGCTCCTCGGCATCTTGTTGCGGTCATCCAGCTGCCGTGGGCGCCAACAACAATCCTGAGCGCCCGCGCCTGAAGGCGCTGGCCGGGTGCTCGTGAACCGAGCCCGCTTATCTTCGCCAGGCTCAGGCGGTCTTGGCCCTGCGGCTTCGCCCCCTGGCGCGGGGCAGCCTTCGGCTGCTGACGGTCGCCGGCCTGTCGGCCGGCGTCGTTTTTATCGTGGCCTTCCCCGGTGGCGCAGGGCGGGCAGCACTCCCTTCTAGGCCCGCCGCGGCGTCCCGCAACCCTTCGCTTTCGCTTCGGGTCCTCCACTCCGTTCCGGTCCTGCGGATGCAGTCCGCCTCCGACGTCGGGCCTTTCCGGTCGCTTTCGCCGCCCACCCCGCTTCCGGGGAGGGCGCGATTGAAGAGCGGAGGACATCACGATGCGTGCAAACAACAAACGTTGCGGCAGCCGACAGGCTGGCGCAGAGAGTGGCGGGCGCACCGGCGCCAGCCTTTATCAGGAAATCACCGACCGCATCATTGCCGAACTGGAGCGCGGCACCGTGCCATGGGTCAAGCCGTGGGGCAGGGCAAGGACAGGCCTCGGCCTGCCGCGGAATGCGGCCACCCAGCGCCGATATTCCGGCATCAATATCCTGATCCTGTGGGGCGGGGTCATCGATCGCGGTTTCCCCAGCCAGAACTGGCTCACCTTCCGGCAGGCGCTTTCCCTAGGTGGCAATGTCAGGAAGGGTGAGCACGGCACCACCATCGTTCACGCTGACCGCTTTGTTCCCAAGAACGAAAAGCAACGCGCCGACACCGATGGCGACGAACCGCAGGCGGTGCCCTTCCTGAAGCGCTTTACCGTCTTCAATGTCGCGCAGTGCGATAATCTGCCCGAACATCTTTATGCCGCCGGCGAGCCTCTGCCTGAGCGCGAGATGGTCCCGCAGGCCGAGGCGCTCATTCATGCAACCGGCGCTGATTTTCGCATCGGCGGCGAGCGCGCCTTCTACATGCCCGGCAGCGACACCATACAGGTGCCGCCGCAGCCGGCTTTCTTCCACCAGATCGACTATTACCGGACCTGCTTTCACGAGCTTGGCCACTGGACCGGCCACCCGACGCGACTCGCGCGCGACCTGTCCGGCTCCTTCGGGTCCAACACCTATGCGCGCGAGGAACTGGTCGCCGAAATCGCATCAGCCTTCATCTGCAGCAGTCTCGGCATCGAGCCGACCGTGCGCCATGCCGACTACATCGGCTCATGGCTGACGGTTTTGCGCGAGGACAACCGCGCCATCTTCCGCGCCGCAAGCCATGCCTCGAAAGCCGCCGATTTCCTGCTTGGCCGCAATGCCGATGTCGAAGGCGAGGCACATGCCGAAACCGCCTATGGAAGCGCGCAATCATCACACGCGGCCGCCTTGCGCCTCTGATGACGCAAAAGCCGCGCAACCAACTCGACAGTTCTTTTGAGGTTGCGCTAACATGGCCGGCGTTGGCGCCGATCGTTTATCGGATCGAGGTTCGCAAAAAAAGGGCGGCATTGCTGCCGCCCCTCGTTGCGAAAGCTGCCAGAGCTGGATTAGAAATCCATACCGCCCATGCCGCCCATGCCGCCCATGCCGCCGCCACCCATGCCGCCAGGCATGCCGCCGCCGCCAGCCGACTCCTTCTTCGGAGCCTCCGCGATCATGGCTTCGGTGGTGACCAGCAGGCCGGCCACCGAGGCCGCGTCCTGGAGAGCGGTGCGGACAACCTTGACCGGATCGACGATGCCCATGGCGATCATGTCGCCATATTCGCCGGTCTGGGCGTTGTAGCCGAAGGTCGCGCCCTTGTTCTCAAGGATCTTGCCGGCAACGATCGATGCTTCCGCACCGGCGTTGGCCGCGATCTGGCGGGCCGGAGCCTGCAGCGCGCGACGCACGATGGCGATGCCGGCGGTCTGGTCGGAGTTGGCGCCGACAGCCTTGATGCTCAGCGAAGCGCGCAGGAGTGCGACGCCGCCGCCGGGAACGATGCCTTCTTCGACGGCCGCACGGGTCGCGTTGAGGGCGTCATCGACGCGGTCCTTCTTTTCCTTGACTTCGATCTCGGTCGCACCGCCGACGCGGATGACGGCAACGCCGCCCGCCAGCTTGGCGAGACGTTCCTGCAGCTTCTCCTTGTCGTAGTCCGAGGTGGTCTCCTCGATCTGCTGCTTGATCTGGGCGACGCGGCCCTGGATCTCGGCCTTCTTGCCGGCACCATCGACGATGGTGGTGTTCTCCTTGGAGATAGACACCTTCTTGGCGCGGCCGAGCATGTTGAGGCCAACATTCTCGAGCTTGATGCCGAGGTCTTCGGAAATGACCTGGCCACCGGTGAGGATGGCGATGTCTTCCAGCATGGCCTTGCGGCGATCACCGAAGCCCGGCGCCTTGACTGCGGCGATCTTCAGGCCGCCACGCAGCTTGTTGACGACCAGCGTGGCCAGGGCCTCGCCTTCGACGTCTTCCGAAATGATGACCAGCGGCTTCGAGGTCTGCACGACGGCTTCGAGGATCGGCAGCATGGCCTGGAGGTTGGAGAGCTTCTTCTCGTGGAGAAGGATGTAGGCGTCTTCCAGATCCGCAACCATCTTGTCGGCGTTGGTGACGAAGTAGGGCGAGAGATAGCCGCGGTCGAACTGCATGCCTTCGACGACTTCGAGTTCGGTCTCGGCGGTCTTGGCTTCCTCGACCGTGATGACGCCCTCATTGCCGACCTTCTGCATTGCTTCGGCGATCATCTTGCCGACCGAAGCATCGCCGTTGCCGGCGATGGTGCCGACCTGGGCAACCTCTTCGGAGGTCTTGATCTTCTTGGCGTTCTTGATCAGCGTCGCAACGACGTCGGTTACCGCGAGGTCGATGCCGCGCTTCAGGTCCATCGGGTTCATGCCGGCGGCAACGGCCTTGTTGCCTTCCTGGACGATGGCCTGGGCGAGAACGGTCGCGGTGGTCGTGCCGTCGCCGGCGATGTCGTTGGTCTTTGAAGCGACCTCACGCACCATCTGCGCGCCCATGTTCTCGAACTTGTCCTCGAGCTCGATCTCCTTGGCGACGGTGACGCCGTCCTTGGTGATGCGCGGGGCGCCGAACGACTTGTCGATGACGACGTTGCGGCCCTTCGGACCGAGGGTGACCTTCACCGCGTCGGCGAGGATGTTGACGCCGCGCAGCATGCGCTCGCGGGCATCACGGGAAAACTTTACGTCTTTTGCAGCCATTGTAAGCTCCTGGCAGGGGTTCGGGTCGAACCCGCAGATTCAAGATTCAGTTGACGGTGAGGCCGATGATCAGCCGATGATGCCCATGATGTCGGATTCCTTCATGATCAGAAGGTCCTCGCCATTGAGCTTGACTTCAGTGCCCGACCACTTGCCGAACAGCACACGGTCGCCGGCCTTGACGTCCAGCGGCACGAGCTTGCCGGCTTCGTCGCGAGCGCCGGAGCCGACGGCGATGATCTCGCCTTCCTGCGGCTTCTCCTTCGCCGTATCCGGGATGATAATCCCGCCGGCGGTCTTGGATTCGGATTCGACCCGGCGAACGACCACGCGGTCATGAAGCGGGCGGAACTTGGACTTTGCCATGTTGTCTTCCTCGAATGAGAACGGTGAGAACTGTTCCTCCATCCGGCGAGGCCGCCGGATATAAGTTAGCACTCACTTAGGGCGAGTGCTAACGTGGCGCTGAGATAGGCTGGTGGCTTGCGAGAGTCAAGGCGCGCGGGGAGGGGCAACAGCGCAATTTTTCTCAGGCGGAGCCCTGGGCGGAAATGCGGTGGCTGCGCGAAGCGTGGGCGAGCAATCCAGCCCGTTTAGTCCGGGCGCTTCGGCGAGCGCAACACCAGCAACGGGCAGCGTTCGGCCAGACCGTATGTGCCGCTAGAGGCCAGCCGGAGATCGTCGAAGAAGGTCCGGGCTTCCTCGATGAGCGCTGCCGCGGGGGCGAAACTATAGACGGCGGACGAGTCCCGGTAGACGTCTATGGTTCCGATGACCGGCAGTTCCCATCCGGTTCGGGCCGACAGCTCCTCGCGATCGGGAAACGCCCTGTCGAAGTGTTCGAGGATGGCTTTGACCGGGATCGTGTAATCCGGCGCGTCGCCGATCGCGGTCATGGCCACGAGCCATTTCAGCTCATGGAAAGTCGAGACGCCGCCGCTTAGCGCAAGATCGCGGACATCCTTCGGGTCGTCCGGTGTTTCGGGAGAGGCGTAAAGCCTGATGCCGGCGCGGCCGTCGGACCTGAGCGCGCGCGCGATCGTCGCAAATAGGGTGCGCCTGAGGCCGGCGGCGCCGATGACCGAGAGACATCCGTCGCCGATCAGCGCCTCGACGCTTGCATCGGCGAACGGCAGATCGAACCAGTCGCCCTGCACCGCCTTGCGCGTATCGGTGTCGCCCGGCCAGATGCCGGCAATCATGTCCGAAGACTCGTCGACCGCCGTCAGCGTGGCGCCGAGCCCGGCGAGCTCGGGTGTCACGCCGAGCATCACGACATCCGACGGGGCAAGGCCGAGCTCGCGATCGTAGGTTTCGATAACCTCCGCCGGCGGCCGCAAGGGTGAGCCGAGCAACTGCCAAGGTTTGCGAATTGCATTCCAATGCTCGGTCATCCAAACCCCAGCCCGGTAGCGCGTTGTATCCGATCGAATAGTGGACGACGCTTGATAGGCCAAGTGGGGAACAATGGCACGCATCGCCGTCATCACGCATGAGTTCGACCGCTTCCAAAGCCGGCGCGGGCTGCTATGGCGCCGGGACAGCCCGTACATGCTCTTCGATCTGCTGGAGGAACTGAAGCGCCGCGGCCATTCGGTGCAGGTCCTCAGCGGCACGTCGGCGAAGCCGGCCGCCGATATCGCGGTGCTGCATGTCGATGCGACCGTAACGTCGCCCGATTATGTCGAGTATGCCCGCGCCTTTCGCTTCTGCCTCAATCTCGGCGCCGCCGACATTTCCAAGCGCCGCATTAGCGGAGCCGTCGTCGGCAAGGACGACGGCTGGAAGGGGCAGGTTATCGTCAAGAGCAGCCTCAACCATCGGGGAACGCCGGAACAGCAACTGAATCGGCGCGCGCGGCGCGCCGGCAAGCCGATGCCGTTTCCCGGCGTCGAATCTTTCGACCAATACCAGATCCATGCCTCGCTCGCCGACGTTCCGGCCGAGCTGTTCGGACGCGAGGACCTCATTGTGGAAAAATTCATTCCCGAGCCTGAGCCGGATGGCTTTGCCGCCCGTTTCTGGCTGTTCTGCGGTGAGCGCGAGCGCTGTACACGCCATGTCTCGCCGCAGAGCCTGGTCAAGGGCGACGACACGATCCGTCGCGAGGCGGTTCCGGTGCCGGACGAGCTTCGCGCGCTAAGGCGCAAGCTGGGCTTCGACTACGGAAAGTTCGATTTCGTCATGCATGAGGGCAGGGCGGTGCTGCTCGATGCCAACAAAACGCCTGGACGCGCCCGCAATCTGTCGAGCTTCATCGCGCCGGCAATGCCAATCTTGCCGACGGCTTCGAAGGGTTGATCCGCCAACACGCTTAGATATTCATGCCGCCCGAGACCTCGATGCGCTGGGCGTTGACCCAGCGATTGTCCTCCGACAGCAGCGAGGCGATCATCGGCCCGATATCGTCGGCGACGCCGGCGCGGCCGAGCGCCGTCATGCCAGCCACGACGCGGTTGATCTCGGCGTCGTCGCGCACATGGCCGCCGTTGAAGTCGGTGGCGATGGCGCCGGGCGCCACGGTGTTGGCGGTGATGCGGCGCTGGCTGAGCTCCTTGGCGAGGTAGCGCGTGAACACCTCGATGCCGCCCTTCATCATCGCATAGGCGGCCGAGCCCGGAACCGAGAAGCGCGCCAGCCCGCTCGACACGTTGACGATGCGGCCGCCATCGTTGATCAGCGGCAGCAGCGCCTGGGTTAGGAAGAACACGCCTTTGAGATGGATGTTCATCAGCGTGTCGAATTCCTCTTCCGTCGTCTCGGCGATCGGCTTGCGCAGGCCGGTCCCGGCATTGTTGACGAGATAATCGAAGCGGTCGCGCTGCCAGGTTCCCTGAAGCGTCTTTCTCAATGCCGCGACGAAAGCCGGGAAGGTGGTAACGGCGCCGGTGTCGAGCTCGAGCGCCGCGGCGCGGCCGCCTGCGGCCTCGATCTCGGCGATCGCCGCCTTCGCCTCGTCGGCGCGCGAGCGGTAGGTGAGGATGACGTCGACGCCCTTGCGGGCGAGGTTGAGCGCTGTGTTGCGGCCGAGGCCGCGGCTGCCGCCGGTGATGAGGGCAATGGCGCGAGTGGTCATGGTGAAAATCTCCGTCTTGGCGATGGTGATCCATATACTCGCGCGAATGACCGATATAATCTGGCATGGATTGCCAACTCTATTCAAGATTTGCGAACAATCCGCGATGGACAGGTTCGACAGCATGCGGCTCTTCACCCGCGTCGTGGAACGGCGCAGCTTCACGGCGGCCGCTGCCGATCTCGGCCTGCCGCGCTCCAGCGCCACCGCCGCGATTAAGCAGTTGGAGGAGCGGTTGGGCGTGCAGCTGCTGCGTCGCACCACGCGCCACGTCACCACCACGCTCGACGGTGAAGCCTATTACCAGCGTTGCATCGGCATCCTCGCCGACATCGAGGATGCCGAGGGCGGCTTCGGCGCGCATGAGGTGCGTGGGCGCCTCAGCGTCGACGTCAACGGCCATATGGCGCGCACCTTCCTGCTGCCGGAACTGCCGGCGCTGCTCGCCCGATATCCGGGCCTGACCGTGCATATCGGCGAAGGCGACCGCCTCGTCGACCTCGTGCGTGAAGGCGTCGATTGCGTCATCCGGGCCGGCACGCTTCCCGACAGCGACATGATCGTGCGGCGTCTCGGCATCGCGCGCGAAATCACCGTGGCCAGCCCCGCCTATCTCGAACGCCACGGCGTGCCGCGCACGCCGGACGACTTGGCTGGGCACATGATGATCGGCTTCGTGTCGTCGCGCACGAGGCAGGTGATGCCGCTGGAATTCACCGTCGACGGCATGGTTCGCGAGATCGTCCTGCCGTCGCGGGTCACGGTCGCCAATTCGGACACGAGTGCTGCGCTGGTCCGGCTGGGCTTCGGGCTGTTCCAGGCGCCAAGGCTCCGATATGCGGACGACCTCGAGGCAGGCCGGCTGGTCGAAGTGCTTCCCGATTTTCCGCCGACGCCCACGCCGATCTCGGTGCTCTATCCGCCGAGCCGGCAGTTGTCGCCACGGGTCAGGGTGTTTGTCGATTGGCTGGTGGAGATCCTGGGGCCGAAGCTGGATGCGGGGTAAGTTGGCAATCGCGGAGGGGATCGTATCCAGCGGTCGTCATCCTAGGGCGGAGCAAGGAGCGAAGCGACGCGCGCAGACCCTAGGATCCATGCCGTGACGCTAAGGCGTTGCAAGGATTGCAGAATTCTCCGCCGTTGCGCTCTATGACGGAGTCGCCGCATGGATCC
>NZ_RZSR01000250.1:0-6717 GCF_004023265.1 Mesorhizobium sp. M1A.F.Ca.IN.020.06.1.1 | reverse complement strand
GAATAGCGTGCTCGCGGATGGCGTCGACGTGAAGTCCAGGAAGGCCCTCGCCGTCCTGCCTGGCAGCACCATTGGCGGCAAGCTCTACACCCCGGTTGGCGGAAAGCCGCGCAAGCCGGATAAGTTGCCCCAATGGCTTGTCGATGCGATCGCGCAGAAGTGGACGAAGGCGACGCCCGTCACGTTGATGATTGCGGTGCCTGGGGACGATCCCGCCGACATCACAGCGGTGAAAGCGCGGCTGGAAACCGAGCAGCAATCCGTTTCCGGAAACGGCGGCAATGCCAACTTGATCCGCGTCATTCGCACGCTTTGGGACGCCGGCATAACGGCGGACACGGCCGTCGAGTTGCTTGGCCCCTGGAACGCCCGCAATACTCCGCCGTGGGACGAAGGCGAGTTGGAATATAAGGTCCACAGCGCCTACCAGAACACCGAGAACGCCTTCGGCTGCCGCTCGCTCGCCCACGAGTTTGACGAGCTGCCGGACGACACGGCGCCGCTCGCCGAAGCGGCGGCCCTCGCCGAGGTGAGGTTGCTCAAGGACATCGACGCCAGCGACGCTGACATCCTGGCCTTGATCCGCAAGCACGCCGCCAACGGCGGAACGCGGATCGCCGAAGAGGCGAGGCAGGCAGATGGTGGCTATGAATGCCTGTCGCCCGACGAACTGGAAGCCGACACCGGTCTTGATCGTGAGCCGATTGTCGAGGACACGCTGGCCAGGGGGGACTTCATGTGCATCTTCGGCATGCCTGGATCGGGTAAGAGCCTGCTGGCCCCCTACATCGCACTCAGGATATCGCAAGGCGAGGACATCTTCGGCAAAAAGACGATGCCGATGCCTGCGCTGTATGCGGCGGCGGAAGACCCGAGGGGCATGAGGGCGCGACTGAAAGCGCTGCGGAAGCGCTACGGCAGGCACAACGTCCACCTGGCAACCGGCATCGCCAATCTCAGGAAAGGCAGCCTGGATTTCAAACGTGTCGTTGATGACTTGAAGCGGACCGGTGCCGGCGTGCTTGTCATAGACACTTCCAATATGGCGTTTCCCGGCATCCGGGAGAACGACGACGGCGACGACGGTATGGGCCGTGTCGTCACCGCTTGCAAGGCCATTTGCAGGCTCGGGATTGCCGTCATCCTTATCCACCACAACGACAAGGCTGATGGGGACACTCCGCGTGGCCACGGGTGTCTGCACGGGGCCACGGACGTAGAGGTAAAGACATCGAAAAATGCCAGCGGCGTCAGCACGTGCCGTCTCAAGAAGAACCGCAACGGTTTCGATAACATCGTGCTGGCCACGTTCGCCGTCGGCGTAGAGCCGGCTGGTGTCAATCCTTGGGGCAAGCCGCAGACCGTCGCCTATCTCAAGGAAACCGACACACCGGCTGATCCTGACGAGGAGTTCGACCGTCTCGACCACATGACGGCCTACGAGAAGCGGGCCATCCTGGACGCGATTGCCAGCGGTTATGATCGCCGGCATCACAAGGCCGAGAAGTATGTGCCGAAGGCACCGGGCTTGCTGACAGCACTGGGTCACGATGCCGACACATCGAAGACACGCAAGACGGTCATCGACCTGTGTGACGAGCTGTCAGCCGTTGGCATTCTTAGGCGGGGTGAAAAACTCGTCAAAGGCGATAAGCAGGAATTTTTCGCCATCGACCCCGCGAAACGTGAGGATTGGCTTGCGGAATAACCCCTCAAATCTATTCCGCAAAACGCGGAACAGATTTGACGGAACGCGAAGCAAAAATCTATTCCGCGCCTACTCCGCAGAAAATCCCGCAATCCCTTACACCACAAGGCTTGCGGAATGAAAATCTATTCCGCCATCTATTCCGCGCGGCACGCCCTTAGCGGAGTAGCGGAGTAGCCCCTCCCCTTTAGGAGGGGCTACGTACCTCCGCGAGTGCTTTGAATTCTTCTCAAATGGGGCGAGACCCTGGCTGAAATGGTCAAAGGTCTGACCGCAGCGCCCCGCCTGATCGGTGGCAAGGGACGCCAGCACGGCGGGTGAGGGGGAATTTGCGCGGCAGCATATTGCCGAAGCGGGCTAGGAGGTGAAGCGGCGGATCGCTAGGAGGCGATCAGGCTCACGGCGGATCGGCAATCCAATTACCATTGGCTTCTACGTCACCTTGATTTTTGAAGCCGGTTATGTGCACGCGCAGGAACGTTCATCTTTCAGTGTGGCCCAGATTGGCCGTAGCTGCTGCGTGGGCGCGAGTGCCGGCCAGTGCCACAGGCGGGCCCGTCCAGCGCAATTTGCACTCTGGCTGCTACTCGGGACACCTTCGGATTGCGAACGCGCGCCCTGGGGTAACCTCTGTTATCTTTTGGCTGAAATAGAGCGGAGGGGAAACGCTTATGAGGTTGACGGTAGCGCCACAGTCAAAGCGGACGCATGTCGGCAAACGTGATGTGGTTGAGGACGAAATAACACCCTCCAATGTCGTTCCAAAGGAATTTGGACTAGAGGTGAAGCTTTCCACGAAACACCTCGCGTTGAGCGGCCATTACATTGCACGCTTGCAACTGGAATGGGAGGAGGTCGAGCTACTGGCGAAAATCGCCGCCGGTGTCGACGAGCAGCGCCGCCGGGAGCTGCTGCAAGTCGCGCTAGACGAAGCGGCCGCTGAAACCGAAAAGCTAAAGCGGCAAATCGGCGAGCGGGAGAGTTAGAAAGTGGTAAGCGCCAGCGCGCGCCAGGCGCCCTTGTCGTTTAAACAAGCCGCAGTCCGTCACTCGACGGTGCGCGAACCGTCCAGCACCTTTTGCACGGTGGCCTTTGAGAAGCCGACCAGCGCCGCCGTGGCGCGGATCGACAAACCATCTGCCCGCGCCTGCTTGATCCTCGCCACGGCTTCCGCCGTCAACAACGCCGGTCGACCGCCGGTCCTGCCTTCCGCTTTCGCCAGAGCGATGCCTTCCATCTGACGTTCCTTCCGCAGAGCGGTCTCGAATTCGGCGATACTGGCGAGGATGCCGAAGACGAGCCTGCCGGTGCGCGTGGTCGTGTCCACACCGCTGTCGTCAAGCACCTTGAAGCCGACGCTCTTGGACGCCAATTCGTCGGCGATCTGGTGCAGATGGCCGGCGGAGCGCGCCAGCCGGTCGAGCTTTGTGATCATCAACACATCGCCCTCCCGCACATAGTCCAGGCACCGCGCCAGCTCCGGCCGCTCTTTGTCCAAGCCGGACTGCTTTTCAGTGAATATCTTGGTAGCTCCGGCCGCAGTCAGCTTTTCCACCTGGGTTTCATAGTTCTGCCCGGTGCTCGATACCCTGGCATATCCGACGATTGTCATTTGCGTTTCCTTCCCTGATTTGCGTTTAAACGGGATGCCGCGCCGTTGCCAGCGCGGCGCTGCCCTCATCGGGCGACGATGTGGAATGGCGATTGGCAGCAATCGCAGGTGGCCGAGAACGTATCGCGGGCGACGCGTGCCTTAATGGCCGGAACGCAAGCGCATTCGAACAGGCGCAAGCGACTGCCGGAACCGGCGCCGCGCGATTTGCCGCCTTTGGTGCCGATGCCGGCCGGACATGGTTTAAACGCAACGGTGCGGCCGAAGCGGTTCGTCAGGATGGCAACGGGTGCGCCGTCGTTCGGCTTCGGCAGAGCGTTGACGGCAAGCCGGATTGACGGCGTGAAGTCTGCCCAACGGTATTGATGGCCGGCCGCGTGGCAGTGCCGCAGTCCAAGCCTCCCGCAGGCGTCCTTCCATTGCTTGCCGTGGCCGGCTTCGAAGCCCGCGACGACATGGCCAAGCTCATGAATGGTCGTGCCGGCGAGTTGGCAGGTGTTTTCCTCGCCGAAGGCGCAAACCTCCACAAACGGCGCGGCCGGAGCCTCCACACCAATCTGCCATTTGCTGTAATACGTGACGCCGCGAAGGCCAGCTTCGCCGGCGCCGAACACAAGTTTGATGCTTGCGAGCTTGGCGGCATCGTCTGCGCTGGCCGAAGCCGCGACGATATCCGCAACGGCGCGCACGTATTGTTCATGTGTCGTGGTCATGTCTGTACCCTTTAATCATTGATGAATGTGCCCAATAATTAAGGTACGTAAAAGGTACAGTCAATAAGGATGTGCCAGAAATGTTTACATTAAGGTACGCGGCCCTCTGTAACGGCCACAGTGAAAGCGGCGCGGTGCGCTCTGGTCAGCGGCCGAGCAGCCTGGCGGGGTTCTATGGCGACGGTCGAGGGCAAAGGCGCAGTGCTGCCGCATGGGGGGTGGCCGGGGGTGGCACCCCCAAAGATCGGTAGAGCTGTGAGAAGCCGGTATACCTCGTTAGAAATTTGCGAGCCTCGCGCGCGGGGAGCCGACAGTGATCGAACGATATACCCCACCGGCTGTATCGCTGAAGCCGGCGAATGCGTCGGCTCACCATGCGATCGGTTTAAGGGAAAGGAGATATCCTCAGCTCAGCCGCCTCCGACTCACTCGCTTTCCAACCTTTGATTGACGTTCGCGTCTAGAGACCGGATGTTGGGGAGGAGTGAGAGTTGTCGTCATGGATGACTAGTGTTTGACCTGAAATTCGCGGATCGAGAAGCTAAGCGCAGTTGTCAGTTTGTTTTGTTGTTAGAAAAGTTTAGTCGCCACGGAATAGCGCCCCTGATTGCTTGACTGCTCATGAAGCGGGCCTTCATGCTTGTAGCATGGCATATGACTTCTCGAGTTTGTCGCACAGCGATTTTGAGGATTTGGCCCGCGACCTGATTGGTAGCGAGATCGGAAAGCGTTTCGAGGCTTTTCCCGAGGGGCCAGACGACGGGATGGACGGACGCCATGCTCTGGCAGATGGCGCCATCGTCCTGCAGGCGAAGCATTATTACCGTACCGGATTTTCGGGCTTGAAATCCAAGATGGCGAAGGAGCGGCAGTCGATAGAACGGCTCGTGCCGAAGCGCTACATCTTGGTGACATCGGCGCCGCTCACGCCGAAAAACAAGAGCGCGTTAGCCGAGATCATCGGCCCCTCATTGCAAACACCGGGCGACATATTCGGCCCGGGCGACCTCAACGCCCTCCTGCGTAAGCATCCGAACATAGAGAAAGCCCATCAAAAACTATGGGCGCAAAGCACATCGGTTCTGGAAACGGTTGTCACGGAGGCAGTCGGAAAGGCCCTCGCAAAGCCGGAGCCGATTCCCGCTGTCCTCGCCAATCTCCTGCCCCCTAAGGTGGCAGCCGGGAGTGCAACAACTGTCGAGAATACGGTCCGCGACACGATCTTTCTGATCAAGTCGTCACCGATCGACGATGAATTTACGCTTTGGTTAGCGCCCAAGCTCGAGGCCGAAGGGTATCGGGTGTTCGCCGACATCCTGACGCTTCAGCCCGGCGATAGGTGGCGCCGGCAGATCAATCAGGCGCTGCAATACCGAGCGGCGAAAGTTCTCCTCGTTTGCCGTGATGCCACGCTCGATGATCCGCATGTTCAGGACGATCTAGATATCGCGCTGGAATTGTCGAAGGAGATTCCCGATAGCCGGTTCATCATTCCGCTCCGGCTCGAGGCAGGTAAGAAGGTCAAGGGCGTCGGGGACGCGGTGACTGTCGATTTCGTGCGCGGCTGGGGAGACGGCGCCGGGTTGCTGTTGGATACCCTCCAGCGGCAAAAGGTGTTGCGATCTGCCGGCCCGCCCGTGATCGATCCGAATTGGGAGATCTTCCGACGGCGCGGCGCGATACCGCTCGTCGAGGAGGCCGAGCGTTTGACCTCAAATTGGCTTCGGGCGGCGGAGGCGCCAGACGTCATCCGATACTTCGAAAGCACCGGAGCGATCGAGCAAAGACTGCTGAATCGTGCGCTCGAAGCTTTTCCCTATCCGTGCGCCATCCAGGGCTCCGGCATTATTACCTTCGCTGATGAGGCCGAGATCGATGTGGCATTCGCGTCTGTCGGCCGCTTCAAGCTCAAAAACGAAATCCCGTTGCTGGAATTTGTCGACAACGGTTTCCCGACTCTCGGAATGGAACGCCAGGTCGCATCCAACCTTGTCATCGCCATGATCAAGAAAGCTTGGCTGTCCTTCTGCCGGGAAAAGGGCTTCGTCGAGTATCACTATTCTAACGCTGCCGGTTTCCATGCTTCGGCCACACAGGCGCAAATCGGACAGCGCATTCCGTGGGGCAAGCAGGGCGACCGTCGATCCTCGATGCTTCGTAACGTCGCGAAGGGACATATCTGGCAGTTCGGCGTCACTGCGATGCCTCACTTCTGGCCGTTCTGGCACCTGAAGCTCAAGTCCCGAGTTCTGTTTTCGGTAGACAACGATACGCCCGAGGGGCTCGTCATCGATGACGCCAGAAAGCTGCATCGCCTGCGCCGGAGCATTTGCAAGGGTTGGCGCAACAAGCAATGGCGCGGGCGCATGCTCGCTTTCCTTGAGCTTTTGTCTGGCGAGTCGGCCTACATCCGGCTGTCGCTATCAACGAACGCGGCGATTGTGATCGAAGCGACGCCTATGCTTTTCACCTCGCCAGTGTGTACCGCGCTTCCCGATGTTCTCGATGCCGACGAAGAAGAGGCAGACATCAGCACGCTGGGGCGACCTGACAACGACGACGAGGTCTAAGCATGAGGTTTCCGGAGAAATCGCTTCGTGTCGAGCACTTCAAGGAACCGCAGTTGGAGTTTGCGTTTTCGCAGCGGAGTCCGCATCCCAAGGACGGGCTTTTTCTTTACGGGC
>NZ_RZSR01000249.1:0-6729 GCF_004023265.1 Mesorhizobium sp. M1A.F.Ca.IN.020.06.1.1 | reverse complement strand
GGCCAGCGAAAACATCGCCGAAAGGCGCCCGCCCGGCTGCACGTCAAAGAGCAGGAAGTGCATGGCTTGCACCAGCGCGCTCATGCCGGTGACCAGGGCGCCCGCGATCATGCCGACCATCCCCGCCATCAGCACAATGACGATGCCGCGCGCCTCGAGCACGGGAATGGAATTGATCAGCACCGCCCGAAGCCGGCGGGCGTAGACTTGCGGTTCGTTTATGGCAGGCAACGGAGCGGCTCGCCGGTATGCGGAGGATGGATGCTGCCGCGCCTGATACGCCCGACGGCATGGAGTGGCAACCGCAATGCCGACCGCTTGTGGCGCCATTTTGGCGTTGCGTCGATTAGCGACGGTTGGGCCGGCTACCCTCGCTGCGAGAACGGGAAAATGTCACTGATCGAAGATGGTCAGCGGCCCGCAATCGTCCCTCGCGACGAGGGTCGCCAGCAGCTCCGCCGGCTCCGTTGCGCTCGCCTTCCCCGCGAACGATGCACCGTGCCCGGCGGCTCGAACCAGGTCTGTCCTTTGGCGGCAATTCCTCCGTCTGCCTCACACAGCCAGACGGAAGTCGGGCCGCCAGCCGAGTTCGCTGACGGCCTTGTCGGTCGCGACATGGCCGTTCGGCTCGGCGATGTTGAAGGCGCCCGGCGCGCCGCGCTCGACGGCAAGCAGCGCCGCATAAGCAGCGGCATCGGCCGGATCGGCCGCAATCTCAGCTCCGGTACCAGGCCCGTAGAGATGCCCATAGCGCAGCACGATGCCCGTCATGGGCTCCTCGAGAACCTGCCGTTCGAGGGCGATTACGCCGCCGACGCTGATGCCGCGGCCGCCTTCGGCGCCGCTGTCGAGCGGATCGGTTTCGGCATGCGGCTCGGGTCCGGGCGCATAGGCCCAGGCGATGCTCTGCGCGATCAGGCGACGGGCGCCGGCCGACGCCGCGGCCTCGACCAGATTGCGGGTCCCCTCGTCGCGGACGCGCGCGTTTCCGATGATGGCCTCGCCCATCTTGTTGGGATCGAGTCCGGCCGGCAGATCGGTAAGCTGATGGATCACGACCTCCGGCTTCACCTCGGCGACCGCCGCAAGCAGGTCGCCGGCATCGAACACATCGATCACCACCGGGCTGGCCCCGATCGCGCGGAGCTCCTCGGCCTTCTCGGCCCGGCGCGTTGTCGCAGCTACCTGATGGCCGGCAGCGACCAGTTGCGGGATCAGGCGGCGGCCGATCGCGCCGGAACCACCAGCAAGAAAGATGCGATAGCCCATCGTCTTCCATTCCATCTTGCGATAATATCAGAGTTCGAACAACATATAAGAGCTCTTACATCGTGCGCAAGCAGAAACCGGAAATTCCGGCCCCTGGCAAAGGCAAGCGCGGCGAGGAAGGTTATCTCGGCTACCTGCTGCGCCAGGCCGCCGGCGCCTACAGGCTGCGGGTCGAGCGGGCGCTGGATGAGTTCGGCGTCACGCAGCCGCAATTCGCGACGCTGACCATGCTGTCGGCCTATCCAGGCATCTCCAATGCCGACCTCGCCCGGCTCGCGGTGCTGACGCCGCAGACGGTGAGCGTGATCGTCGGCAATCTGGAAAAGGCCGGTTCCGTGGTCCGCAAGCCGCATGCGGTGCACGGGCGCATCCAGCACCTTGATCTTAGCGACAGCGGCCGTGCCTTGCTGAAGAAATGTCGCGAGCGGGTGCAGCGGCTTGAACGCGAGCTGACCGCCGCACTTTCGGCCAACGAAGAGCGCGCCGTCCGGCGCTGGCTGGTCGCCGTCTCGATCGCGGACACGGCCGGTTAGATCGCAGTACCCTCGCCCGCTTCATAGAGCGCCAGCTTCCGATCCCCAATGCCGAGTTCCGCCCAGCTCGCGCGCCATTCGGCTATATGCGCTGACTTGAAATGCGCCTCGAGCGCCGCACGATCCCGCCAGGCTTCCGAGACATGGATCAGGCCGGGATCGAGAACATCCTGCGCATAGGAATATGCGAGGCAGCCGGCTTCGGCGCGACTCGCTGAAATCATTCGTCCCATCGCCGGCCTTGCCTGCTCGAGCCTGTCGGGTGGCAGCCGAATCGTGCCGATGATGAGGAGCATGCGCCTTTCCTTTCGCCAGCCGGCTCAAATCCCGTAGCCCCTCTCCCACCTTCGCGCAAGCTTGACCGGTTAACGGTCGGGAGCCTGCCTTTGCACTGGGCAAGTCTGGATTCGAGGACGATATGGCGATCAGCGAAACAATCCCGTCCGGCCTGGCGGCCAAGAATGGCCGCGACGTTTTCTTCGCGCTCGGCATCGTCGTCATCCTGGCGGTGCTGTTCCTGCCGATCCCGGCCTTCCTCATCGACATCGGCCTTGCCTTCTCGATCGCGCTCTCGGTGCTGATCCTGATGGTGGCGCTCTGGATCCAGCGGCCGCTGGATTTCTCCTCCTTCCCGACCGTGCTGCTCATCGCCACGATGCTCAGGCTCTCGCTCAACATCGCCACCACGCGCATGATCCTGTCGCATGGCAATGAGGGTACGCATGCCGCCGGTTACGTCATCTCGGGCTTCTCGAAGCTGGTGATGTCGAGCGACTTCGTCATCGGCCTCATCGTCTTCATGATCCTGATCGTGGTGAACTTCATCGTCATCACCAAGGGCGCCACCCGCATCGCCGAAGTCGGTGCGCGCTTCACCCTCGACGCCATCCCCGGCAAGCAGATGTCGATCGACGCCGACCTTTCCGCCGGAATGATCGACGAGAAGACGGCGCAGCTTCGCCGCCGCGAATTGGAAGAAGAATCCTCCTTCTTCGGCTCGATGGACGGCGCGTCGAAATTCGTGCGCGGCGACCCCATCGCCGGCCTCATCATCACCGCCATCAACATCGTCGGCGGCATCGCCATCGGCTATCTGCGCCACGGCATGGGCCTCGGCCAGGCGGCCGACGTCTTCATCAAGCTGTCGGTCGGCGACGGCCTCGTCACCCAGATCCCGGCCCTCATCGTCTCGCTCGCCGCCGGCATGCTCGTCTCCAAGGGCGGCACGCGGGGCTCCGCCAATCAGGCGGTGTTCGGCCAGCTCGGCGCGCATCCGCGCGCGCTCTATGTCGCGGCCTCGCTGCTCGTCATCCTCGGCCTTATGCCCGGTCTGCCGCTATTCCCGTTCTTTGCCCTTGCCGGCGCCATGGCCGGCCTCGGCTACGTCATCCCGCTGCGCCACAACCGCGCGCTGGCGGCAGCCGAAGCGCAGAAGAACAAGGAGAAGGCCGACAAGGTCGAGGAGGAGAAGAATTCGGTCAAGGCCTCGCTTGCGACTGCCGAGATCGAGCTGCTGATCGGCAAGCAGCTCTCGACCAGGCTGCTGGTCGCGCATCAGGAGCTGGTGTTCCGCATGTCGAAGATGCGCAAGAAATTCGCCCAGCAATATGGGTTCGTGGTGCCGGAGGTGCGCGTCGCCGACGACTTCGCCATCCCGCCGAAGAGCTATCAGATCAAGGTCCACGGCACCGTCGTTGCCGAATACCAGATGCGCGTCGGCGAAATCATGGTGCTGCTTGGCACCCGCGGCGTGCCGGACATCCCCGGTGAGGAAATCCGCGAGCCGGCCTTCGGCATGCGCGCCTATTCGGTGCTGGAAACCTTCGCCGAAGATCTGAAGCGCGAGAACTACACCTTTGCCGACAACATGTCGGTCCTGCTCACCCACCTTTCCGAGGTGATCCGCAACAACCTGCCGCAGCTTCTGTCCTACAAGGACATGAAGGCGCTGCTCGAGCGGCTGGACCCCGAGTACCGCAAGCTCGCCGACGAGATCTGCACCTCGCACATCTCCTATCCCGGCCTGCAGGCGGTGCTGAAGCTTCTGCTTGCCGAGCGCGTCTCGATCCGCAACCTGCACCTGATCATCGAGGCCATCGCCGAGATCGCGCCGCATGTGCGGCGCACCGAGCAGATCGTCGAGCATGTCCGCATCCGCATGGCGCAGCAGATCTGCGGCGATCTCTCCGAGGGCGGCATGCTCAAGGTGCTGCGCCTCGGCAACCGATGGGACCTCGCCTTTCACCAGAGCCTCAAGCGGGACGCCAAGGGCGAGGTGCGCGAGTTCGACATCGATCCGCGCCAGCTCGAGGAATTCGGCCAGGACGCCACCAAGGCGATCCGCAAGCATCTCGAAGCCGGCGAGCGCTTCGTGCTGGTCACCGCGCCGGACGCGCGGCCTTATGTGCGCATGATCATCGAGCGGCTGTTCACCACGCTGCCCGTGCTCAGCCACGTCGAGATCGCCAAGGGCGTCGAAATCAAGGTGCTCGGAACGATCTCGTGAACGCGCTCTCGCAAGGCGTCGTCATCGCCGCCTTCCTCGCCTTCTGCCGCATCGGCGCCTGTTTCATGCTGATGCCCGGCCTGTCGAGCGCCCGCGTGCCTCTCCAGGTCCGGCTGTTTGTGTCGATCGCCGCCACCGGCGGCCTGCTCGCCTTCCTCTGGGACCGCATCTATCCCTATGTCGACCCGCGCCCGCAGGTTCTGGTGCCGATGATCGTTTCCGAGCTTCTGGTCGGCGGGCTGGTCGGCGCCATGACCAGGCTGTATATGGAAGCGCTGCGCTTCATGGGCTCGGCCATCGCCATGATGATCGGCTATGGCGGCTCAGGCGGCCCGGCGATCGAGGAGCCGGAGCCGCAGGCTGCGCTTGCCGCCATCATCTCGTTCTCGGCGCTGCTCCTGCTTTTCGTCTTCGACTTCGACCACGAGATCGTGCGCGCGCTGGTCGCCTCCTACACGGTTGCTCCGGTCAATGTATTCTTCAACCCGCAGGCGGCGCTGGTCGACGTCACCGACACGGTGTCGGACGCCTTCTTCCTGGTCATCCGGCTCGGCAGTCCCTTCGTCGCCTACGCCATTCTGGTCAATTTGACGATCGGCTTCGTCAACAAGCTGACGCCGCAGATCCCGGTGTATTTCATCTCGCTGCCCTTCGTCATCGCCGGCGGGCTGATCATCTTCTACTTTGCCATCGGCACCTTGCTGTCGTTGTTCGTCGACGGCTTTGTCGACCTGACGCTAGCGAGGTAGCCGCGATGGCCTCGCGCAAGGACAGACTGAAGAAGTTGGTCAAGGTGCAGGAGCAGTTGAAGGCGGTGCACGAAACTCGTCATGCCGGCTTCCTCTCCGCGGCCGCGGCGGCCGAATCGGAAGCAAAGGAACTCATCGGGCACTTCGACGCTGACAGCTCGCTGGCCGGCCTGTTCCCGGAACTTTACCATCGCCGGATTGCGAACGCGCTCGGCCAACAAAAACAGAATCTTGAAAGCGCCCGGGAGGAGGCGACGTTGATCGCCGCCGCGACCGCGCGGACCAACATGGTCGAGCGCGCCTATATGGACGCTCGCCGCCGCGACGAGCGCGAACGCTCAGACCGCGAGCGGCTGGACCTCATTGCCCAGAAGCGGGGACATGACTAGGGCAATCAGGAAAAGCATGAAACGGTTGGGCTCGGCGACGTCGCCGTGGCCTCCCATCCGGACTTGCGTCAAACCAAGGAGATAGAGCGGTGGATCCGGCGCGCGGCGAACGAGGCTGTCAGATGCCGGTCGCCGTCGTGCCGACCGACTTGGCCGCCCCGATCCGCTCCCAGCGCCTGCCATTGCCCTGCACCTGCCGGGCGAAATAGTTGTAGGGCGTGCTGGACCAATCACGGACCGCGCTGGTGAGGTTGTCGAGCACCAGGTCGCCCTCGTTGGTGCGCACCGTCAGCACCGTGTGTCCCTCGCCGTGATAGCTTGCCACGGTCAACAGCAGCGCCGAGGCCGGCCAGCCGCGCTTCATCAGTTCGAGCTTCTTCAGTATCGCGATATCCTCGCAATCGCCGGACACGGTCGGCACGCGCCAGTCGTCGTTCTTGCCGACAACGGCTCGATCACTGACCTCGGTAATGCGTGAATTGACCGAAAGGTTGATCTCGTTCAATTGCGCGCTGAGCTGAGGCCGCAGGGCGACGACCTTTGTTCCGCCGGCCGTGCTGCAGAGGCTGGGTTGGCGGCTGCAGAACGAATAGAAGGCCGGCGGTGGGAACGCCTTGCCTTTGGTTTGCATCGCCGTTCCGGCCTGGGCGGCAAATGGGCTGGCAACCGACAGCAGAAATGCGATCAGCACGACATCGCTTTTCACGATCAACGTCTCCAAGGCGTGGTCTCGAGGATGAGGGGGCGGGGTTAATTAGTCGTTTTCAAAACCCCGAATTGCGCCGGCGGCGGGGCAACACCGTTAAAATATTAATACCTGCTAAAATAAGATTTGAGCTTGTACGAAGCTACGGAGGGGTTCGGCCGAACGATCGATCGATGAGGTGACTCTCTGGCGGCGGGCGCGCCACCGCTTGGAGCGGGCTGCACTGCACCTCGCCATCCCCGCAAGCCTGCCACAAGCTTGTTGCGTCATTGTGCAACGGACATAACCGGCAAAAGGCAGTGCTTTCTTGGCGATTTCACCTCCCAGCGACATCGTGATGGACGTCGCCCGTGCGGCGGAGCCGGCCGACGTCGAGGCCGCGCGGGCAGCACTCGCGAGGCGGGCCGGCGGTGCCGGGGAGACCTTCTCGATCGACCAGACTGCCTCGGTCGAGGCGGGCTCGGTGCTCTCGCGCGCCGCTGCCGACAAGGCCGAGGCGGCAAATCCGGCTAAAAAGTTCCAGCGCTTCGAGGCGATGGTGCTGACCACTTTCATCCAGAACATGATGCCTAAGGAC
>NZ_RZSR01000248.1:0-6748 GCF_004023265.1 Mesorhizobium sp. M1A.F.Ca.IN.020.06.1.1 | reverse complement strand
AGGTCACCTATTTCGAAGGCTATCTGTGGGATCCGCCGCGCGCCAAGGAAGCAATCCGCCAGACGGCGATGCTGGCGCACGCGGCAGGCCGCGAAGTGTCGATGACCCTGTCGGATTCGTTCTGCGTCGACCGCTACCGCGACGAGTTCCTCGAGCTGATGCGTTCGGGTACCGTCGACATCGTCTTTGCCAACAGCCACGAGATCAAATCGCTTTACCAGACGGCGTCGTTCGACGAAGCGCTGGCGCAGATTCGCAAGGATTGCCGCATCGCCGCCGTGACCCGATCGGAAAAAGGCTCGGTGATCGTGCGCGGCGACGAGACCGTGGTGATCAAGGCGACCGCCATCAAGGAGCTGATCGACACGACGGGCGCCGGCGATCTCTATGCCGCCGGCTTCCTGCATGGCTACACGCAAGGCCGTGACTTGCAGACCTGCGGCGACCTTGGCTCACTGGCAGCCGGATTGGTGATCCAGCAGATCGGCCCCAGGCCCCGTCAGAATTTGCGCCGCGAGGCCGAGCAGGCGGGGCTGACCATTCCGGACGTTCAAACGAGTTAGTGGCCTACCTTCCCGTTGTGCAGGCTATCTCGCCAGAAGCGCAATCACGGAATAGGGAAATCCTGATGTCGAACATGATGAAGGCGCTTGTGAAGGCCAAGGCCGAACCGGGCATCTGGATGGAAGAGGTGCCGGTGCCGGAAATCGGCCCCAACGACGTGCTGATCAAGATCAAGAAGACGGCGATCTGCGGCACCGACGTGCACATCTACAATTGGGACCAGTGGGCGCAGAAGACGGTGCCGGTGCCGATGGTGACGGGCCATGAATTCGTCGGCACCGTTGCCGATTTCGGCGCAGCGGTCACCGAATACAAGGTCGGCCAGCGTGTATCGGGCGAAGGCCACATCGTCTGCGGCCATTGCCGCAACTGTCGCGCCGGGCGAGGGCATCTGTGCCGCAACACACTCGGCGTCGGCGTCAACCGTCCGGGCGCGTTCGGCGAGTATCTGGCGATCCCGCAGCACAATGTCGTGCCGATCCCCGACGATGTGCCCGATGAGATTGCCGCGATCTTCGATCCCTTGGGCAATGCCGTCCACACCGCATTGTCCTTCGATCTGGTCGGCGAGGACGTGCTGGTGACTGGCGCCGGGCCGATCGGCATCATGGGCGCGCTCGTCGCCCAATGCGTCGGTGCGCGCAAAGTGGTCATCACTGACATCAACCCGGTGCGGCTGGCACTGGCGAAAAAGCTCGGCGTCCAGCATGTCGTCGACGCCTCGAAGGAAAAGCTGCGCGACGTCATGCCGGCGCTCGGCATGACCGAGGGGTTTGACGTCGGCCTCGAAATGTCGGGCGCAGCCCCCGCCTTCCGCGACATGATCGATACCATGAACAATGGCGGCAAGATCGCCATTCTGGGCATTGCGCCGACCGGCTTCGAGATCGACTGGAACAAGGTCATCTTCAAGATGCTGCATCTCAAGGGCATCTACGGCCGCGAGATGTTCGAGACCTGGTACAAGATGATCGCGCTGGTGCAGGGTCCTCTCGACGTGTCGGGCCTGATCACACACCGCATCGGGGTCGATGACTACCTCGACGGTTTCGAGGCGATGAAGAGCGGCAATTCGGGGAAGGTGGTGATGGATTGGTAGGGATTGCCTTGGCCGCTCTTCAGGAAAAGCTGACGGGACAGCACCCCTCTGGTCCGCCGGACATCTTCCAACGAGGGGAACATGGCTGGGTGGAGAGCTATGGCTCCGCTAGGTGCGCCCCCTAATCATGATACGGCGACGTATCGCGGCCCATCCGATAACGGTCGATGGTGGCAATTCGCCTCAGCCGATGACGGAAATCCGGTGAACGGATGCTCACAGGCCCCCACGCGATCGTCTATTTCCTAAGATCTGCGATTGAGGTCGAGGTGTTGCCGCCGTTTCAGCGGGTAAGATGCGTTAGACGACTTCCGGTACCTTTCCGGTCAGCGAATTAACGAAGGCAACGAGCCGCATTGGACAGGTCGTGCCATTCCGGTTCGGGGGAAGTATGGCGCGGCTCAGCATGGCGACACGGTCGGAACTGAAGCGGCGATCGTGGAGCGTTATCGCGGCGTTGACAAGCGGCGCATTCTGAATGAGTTCGGGGCGGTAATCGGCTATTATCGCAAGCGCGCGCGATCCGTCTTATGAACCGTCGTGAGCAGAGGCCGTCTGCGAGCAAGAGCCGCAGCCGCTGTTACGGCAGCGATGTCCGCGAGGCGCTCATCGTGTTGTGGGAGGCTTCGGAGCGGCTGAGGTCCGCATCGTCGCTCGCGGCGGCCAGCGCCGCCGGGCAGGAATGAGTTCGGCAGTTCGCCGCTCGGTGCAAGCCCGCACCTCGGCGATTGGAAAGATCCGCCGCCCGGCTTTGTTGAGCGCATTCGGGCACGTCTTGGTCGGGGAGCTTCGTGCAGACGATGGTGCTGACCGAAATTGCCACCGGCTGGACCGAATGCATTCCGGTCCGCACGCGCAACAGCGGCAATGTGATCATGGCGATCAAGCAGGCCCGCTCGCGGTTTCCCTGACCCTGTGCTGCTGTTTGCCGGCATCCGCCCGCACAGGAAGAGCTTGGAAAGCGGTCGATCGTCGTGGCCTGAATGCGGAAATCGAGGAGCCGTTGGTCGTCGATCTCCAGCCTGAACGCGGTCGTTTCCTGGTGCCGCAAATCGGCTGTTGCATACACATCCCTGTCAGACGTCAGTTTTCCTCGCCCATTTTGGTGTCGAGATGCGAAGTGCTCTTTTGGACCAGCAAGGCTTTTTGGAAATCTGAGAGCGGCTTTCCGCGGGGCGCTCCATTTTTGAGCATCAAGCTACCACAGCCAATGACGCGCAGGTTCCACCAGACTCGCCAGCCTTGAAGGACAGCGAAATAGCAGAGCACGACAGACACAACAATCCATCAGGAAGCCGCAGTCGTTGAAGATGCGGCGCTGCATCCATACCGTGGATGCATTCGATCCAAATAATCGATTTGTTCAATCAGTTTCTCGAAAGCTAACCCTACCCTCTGTGGGAATCGGGCTCTGGGCCGCGACGCTGCCTTGCGAGCGCAGGGGCTGCACGTAGGAGAGATGATGCAACGAGAAATCGCACGCGGGTTGCTGGCGTCGTGGGTTCGCCGACCGGCGTATTTGAGCCCGTCAGTTGGTCCTCACCCGCGCCTATTGCCACCGAGCGACTTGCATGTCCCTCCAACTCGGACCTGTTCCGAGAGATGCGACGAGTTGTGCGCCGTGTGCTCCGATCAGATGGCCGCCGGTGACGCGTCTCTCTTCGATAGGAGATGAAATGCGAACGCTGCTCGTGGATCATCATGCGGATCTTGCGCGCGCCATGCGACTTGCGCTCGGGGATGGCGGCTTCGTCGTTGATGTCGTTGGTACTCTGGAACTGGCCTCGAGTGCATTTTCTTGCGCCAGCTATGAAATTCTCCTGCTGGAATTGGCTCTGCCAGATGGCGATGGCTTGGGTTGGCTGAGGCAGTTGAGGACCCACGGGCATTCAGTTCCTGCCGTCATTATGAGCAGCCTTAACGATCTCGATAAGCGAATTGCGATCTTCAACGGTGGTGCGGACGACTTTCTGCTCAAACCCGTCTCTACCGATGAGCTTATCGCCAGAATGAGAGCCATTCTGCGCCGGGCGTCACAGATGACCGACCTGAGGCTCGTATTTGGCAATCTCAACTTCGATCCGGTCGCCCGGCAGGTTTTCGTTGCTGGGCACCCAATGATGATCGCACGTCGCGAACTCTGTATTCTAGAGCATCTGCTTAACCGGGCAGGCCGCATCGTGCCCCGTGCGCAGTTGGAAGATCACCTCTATTCGTTCAACGACGACGTGTCTGCCAACGCGCTTGAAGTCGGAATCTATCGTTTACGTGGACATCTGACCAGATCAGGTGCAACGCCACGGATCAAGACCATCCGTGGCATTGGCTACATTCTAGAATTGACTGACGCGTCATCCGCATAGTTTGTCGAATCGAAAGAAGATCTATTTTGCTGATCCTTCAACATCCTTGCCCTGCGCTCAATTGGCGGGCGATCGCCATCAAGGTTCCGAGACCTGCAGTGCCCCGTTACCTGGGCCATCTCCTCTGCGCGCTTATTGTGACTTTCCCACTTGGTGTCGCGGCGCAAAACAAGCAGGACAAAGGCGCGCCGCGTGCGGCTTCGAATAGCATCAATGCCACGCTGACCCTTTCCTCTTCGCTCGGGGAGACCGTTCATCTGCCCGCGCCAGCCACGACCATCTTTGTTGCTGACCCGACGATCGCGGATTTTCAGGCACCATCGAGCAAAACAATCTTCGTCTTTGGCAAGAAATCGGGGCGGACCAGCCTATTCGCCTTGGACGGCAACGGCGAGCCTCTCGCCGAATTGCGTATCGTTGTCACGCAACCGATCGGGGATTTACGCGCCATGTTGCGGGAGCAGGTCGGCGACTATCCCATCCGCGTCAACTATACGCCGCGCGGCGCAATCCTTAGCGGGACGGCGCCCGACGCAGAGGTCGCCGACACCGCAAAAAGAGTCACTGAGCAATATCTGGGCGACGGAGCGCAAGTCGTCAACAACATCAAGGTCGCTGGATCCCTGCAAGTTAACCTCAGCGTGCGCGTAGCCGAAGTCTCACGCAGCGCCATGAAGTCACTTGGCGTCAACCTGTCCGCCTTCGGTCAAATCGGCAATTTCAAAGTGGGCGTTCTAAGCGGAAGCGGTGCAAGCGCTGGATCTGGTTCAACCCAGGGTGGCGGTACAGCAGAAATCGGATTCGACAACGGTGTCGTCAACGTCAGCGCGGTTCTCGACGCGCTCGCCAAGGAGCATATAGCTTCCGTCCTGGCTGAGCCGAACCTCACCGCTATGTCGGGTGAAAAAGCCAGCTTTCTAGCTGGCGGCGAATTTCCCATTCCTGTCCTGCAGGAAAACAGGCAGGTATCGGTTGAATTCCGTCACTTCGGCGTCAGTCTGGAATTTGTGCCGACAGTTCTCAGCAACAATCAAATCAACATTCACGTAACGCCCGAAGTCAGTGAACTGTCGACGCAAGGTGCCGTGCAAATCAACGGAATTTCCGTGCCGGCAGTTTCCACGCGCCGAGCCGATACGGTCGTCGAACTCGCCAGTGGGCAGAGCTTCGCAATCGGCGGTCTAATCAGGCGGAACGTCAACAATGATGTCAGGGCCTTTCCCTGGCTCGGAGAAATGCCGATCCTGGGACCGCTTTTTCGCTCGTCCTCGTTTCAAAAAGAGGAGTCAGAACTGGTCATTCTAGTTACGCCTTACATTGTAAGACCAGGCTCCAACCCAAACCAGATGAGCGCACCTACGGAGCGGGCGGCACCGGCTTTGAACGGAGGGGGCGCTCCGACGAATTCCGTGGCAAGTCCCCCGCGAGACCGCGCTGCTATCCGTGCGGGCGCGCCAAGCGCCCAGGGCGGTCTCGGCTTCATCATCGAATAGTGTCGTCCAATGATGTTGCGTTTTATAGTCCTCTTTGTCGCTCTGGCACCAAGCGTAAGTGGCTGCACAAGCACTACGCCAGTTGATGTCGAACCATCGGCATCAATGCTTGTCCGAGAGGAGACCACCCTCCTGACGTTGCAAAGCCTGCGCGCTTCCGAACGGCAGCGTTTGCGTGATTTCCTAAACAAGGCCAGTCGCGGCCGATTCGATGCCCTCCACCTCCTCATCAGCGGTTCGCCCCAGCTCAGCGCAGGGGTAGCCCATCAGGCCAGGCAGTTGGCAATCGAAGCAGACAACATTCAATTGCTCGATCAACACGACGCCGGCTCAGTGCGAATTGAGGCGATTGTCTATCACGCCCGTCCGCCGGTCTGTCCCTCATATGGTGCCTTACCCAATGAAGAATCCTTCAAACAGCCGCTTGGTTGTTCGACAGGATTTAACCTGGCCGTGATGGTCAACGATCCGCGCGATCTGCTCGACAATCAGGCCGTCAAGTCCGGCGATGGCGATCGTGCTTCTGTACCAGTTGCCACTTACAGAACGTTCGGGACGGATAAAGGTGGCTGATACCGGCCCTTATCTTGGCAGCACTCCTACCGGAGATTGAAAGCTTCCAATCTCGTCCTGATCTAAAATCAAAGGAACCGCTGGATGCAATATAGGCGCGATATCGCGGGCCTTAGGGCTGTTGCTGTACTTCCGGTCGTACTCTTTCATTTCGGAATTTCGGCGATCCCGGGTGGCTTTAGCGGGGTTGATATCTTCTTCGTCATCTCCGGCTACCTTATCAGCGGAAGCCTCTTGGATGACCTTGAACGCGGCCAATTTTCGATCGTCAACTTCTACTGGCGCCGTGCCCGGCGCATTCTGCCGGCTCTCGTCTTTGTGATGCTTCTCACCTGCATTGCCGCATTGTTCATTCTTCTGCCATCGGATCTGCGCGAATTCGGTCTTAGCATCATAGCTGCCTCGACCTTCTGGTCGAACGTTTTTTTCTGGAAAACGTCAAGTTACTTCTCGATCGATGCCGCGCTTCGACCACTGTTGCACACCTGGTCGCTTTCCGTAGAGGAGCAGTACTACATCTTCGCCCCAATCCTGATGTTCCTAATCTATCGCTACATCGGGAAGCGCTGGCTGACGACACTTCTTCCGATAATTCTCTGCAGCTTCGTAATGGCGGTGACGGCGACATCGCTGGCGCCCACCGCCGGGTTCTATCT
>NZ_RZSR01000247.1:0-6755 GCF_004023265.1 Mesorhizobium sp. M1A.F.Ca.IN.020.06.1.1 | reverse complement strand
ATTCGCTGCTGGTCGAGGCACTCTATGGTGAGCTGGTGCCGGCCGCCTCCGCCGAGGCGCGGCTCGCGGCGCTGCTGCACGACGCGCCCGAATATGTCATCGGCGACATGATCTCCCCCTTCAAATCGGTGATGGGCGGCTCCTACAAGGACTGCGAGCTCAGGCTGCAGCGCGCCATCCATCAACGTTTCTCACTGCCGGCCGAGCTCGGTTCCACCTTGCGCAAGGACATCAAGCGCGCCGACCAGATCGCCGCCTATTACGAAGCGACGCTGCTTGCCGGCTTCTCGACCGCGGAGGCGACGGAGTATTTCGGCCGGCCGCGCAGCTTTTCCGCCGACCATTTCGACTTCACTCCACGCTCGGTGACCTGGGCGCAGGCGGCATTTCTGAAACGATTCGCGGCGCTGGAAGCTAAACGCCAGCCTTTTCTCGCTGCCAATTCCGTCAAATAAAAGAACGCTAAATTAACCGGCGGCCACGACAGTAAACTGTTCAGTCACGGTCGGCAGGCGCGTTCATGCCCGTTGCTCATGTCAAGGCTGGTTCGGCCGCAGTCAGGCGGAAGGCAACCGGTATTGGCCCGGTTCGACGAATAGCGGAGGAACTTCGCGCACAAAACGAGCGCTTTTCGGCCGCCGTCGAGAACATGTCGCATGGCCTGTGCATGTTCGACGCCGACGAGCGCATGATCATCTGCAACCGAAACTACATCGACCTCTTCCGCCTCGACGCCAAAGTCACGAAGCCCGGCATTCGCTTCTTCGACATCTTGCAGCACAGCGTCGAAATCGGCATCGCCTCGCAAACCGCCGAGCAGCTCTACGCCGTCCGCAAACCCTATATCGACGGCGCCAAGCCCTCGACTTATGAGGAGACGCTGGCGGACGGGCGCATCATCGTCATCTCGCATCGGCCGCTGGCCTCCGGCGGCTGGGTGTCGATCTACGAGGACGTGACCGTGCAGCGGCGCTCCGAAGAGGAACTGAAGGAGCAGCATCGCCGCTTCGACGCCGCTTTGGCCAACATGTCGCAAGGCCTGCTGATGTATGACGCCGACGGCAAGATGATCGTGCGCAATCAGCGCTTTCTCGAGCTCTACAAAGTCGCCGCGACAGATTTCCCTTTTGGAACGACACACCGCGACGCGCTCAAACGACTGCTGGAGCTCGGCATCTACACCAAGATCGACGTCGACAGCGAAGTCACCAGGACCGAAGCCTGCCTGCGAGCAGGGAAAATGCAGTCGGCTTACCGCTATCTTGCCGACGGCAGGACTTTTCTGGTGGTTCGGCAGCCGATGAGCGGCGGCGGCTGGGTCGTGACCTTCGACGATGTTACCGAGCGTCGCCGCGCCGAAGAGCGCATGACGCATCTTGCGCATCACGACACGCTGACCAACCTGCCCAACCGCTCGATGTTCCGCGAGCGCCTGGACCAGGCAATGAGCGAGGCCAAGGCCGCGCCGGTGGCGATCTTCTCGCTCGACCTCGACCGCTTCAAGGCCGTCAACGATACGTTCGGGCATCCGGCCGGCGACTGGCTGCTGAAAAGGGTGGCCGAGCGCCTGCAGCGCTGCCTGCGCAGCGACAAGGACGTGGTGGCGCGTTTCGGCGGCGACGAATTCGCCATCATTCAATCCAATATCAGAAACGCGGTCGACGCCGAAAAGCTGGCCAAGCGCATTATCGAGGTGATCGGCAAGCCTTATCGCGACAAGGGCCGCGAAATGCATGTCGGGGTGAGCCTCGGCATCGCGCTTTATCCCAGCGACGGGCAGGATGCGGATACGCTGCTCACCAATGCCGACATGGCGCTCTACCGGGGCAAGAGCGAGGGGCGCAACATCTACCGTTTCTTCGAGCCGGGCATGGATGCCATGGTGCGGGAGCGCCTGGCGCTCGAGGCCGACCTCGAGGCTGCACTCCCGAGGCGCGAGTTCGATCTGGATTTCCAGCCGATTCTCGACATCGCCTCCGGCGAGATCGTCGGCGCCGAAGCGCTGATGCGCTGGCGCTCGCCGTCGCGCGGGCTGGTGCCGCCGCAAGACTTCATCGCCGCGGCCGAAGAAACCGGGCTGATCGTGCAACTCGGCGACTGGGCGCTGCGCAAGGCCTGCGGCGTGGCGGCGGGCTGGCCGCAGGACGTGCGCATGGCGGTCAACGTCTCGGCGGCCCAGATCAAGAGCGGCGGCTTCGCCCGCAGCGTGATTGCGGCGCTCGCCTTTTCCGGCCTGCCAGCAAGCCGGCTGGAACTCGAAATCACCGAAACGGTGATGATGGACGAGAGCGACAGCGTGCTGAGGACGCTCGGGCAATTGCGCGGGCTCGGCGTGCGCATCGCGCTCGACGATTTCGGCACCGGCTATTCTTCGCTCGGTTATCTGCGGCGCTTCCCGGTCGACAAGATCAAGATCGACCGCTCCTTCATCCACGATCTCGACAAGCGCGACACGGCGGCGATCGTGCGCACGGTTATCGGGCTCGGCGCCGAGCTCGGCATCACCGTCACCGCCGAAGGCGTCGAGGCCGAAGCGCAGCTCGACATGCTGCGCAAGGCCGGCTGCGGCGAGGCGCAAGGTTTTCTGATCGGCGCGCCGGCCAGGGCCTCGGAGATGAGCCGCCTGCTGCGCTCGCAGGAAAAGCTTCGCCGATCCGGTTGATGCCAGGCACCGGTCAGCGCAGCGTCTCGAAATATTTCTCGTGGAAGCTCACATAGCCGGGTTCTACCACTTTGAGATGCCGCGCGATCAGCCGATGAAAAGCCGGCAATTGATGGAACGGCACACCCGGATAGGCGTGGTGCTCGGCATGGTAGGGCATGTTCCAGGCGAGCTTGCGCACGAGCCAGTTGGTCAGCGTCGTCCTGGTGTTTTCCAGCATATTGGCGACGAAGGGGCAGCGGCCATGCTCGGCCAACAGATAAAGCCTGAGAAAGGGCTGCCCGAGCAGCGCCGGTACGAGCCATATGTAGAGGAGCACTGTCGCCTTGAGCGAGATCGCAAGCGTCAGCACGACGAGGTAGAAGGCGATCATCGCCCGCGCTTCGGCCTGGACTTTCGGCAAGCCTTTCGACGGCACATAGCTGTCCCGGCAGCGGCCGCTGGCATTTCTGTAGAGCGTCTTGAAATGACCCCACCACACCGGCAGGCCAGACACATGGACGATGTACTGTCGCAAGGTCTCGGGCTTCGGGAAAGCCAGCTCCGGATCGTTCTGCGGGTCCTGAGTGAAGCGATGATGGGCGAAATGGAAATAGCGGAACCAGTCGGCCGGCAGCGCGATCGCCAGGCTGCAGAGCCGCGCGACGGCATCGTTCAGCCACTGCGTTTCGAAGGCCGTCCTATGCACGGTCTCATGCAGCAGCGTGAACAGGAACACGATCAGGATGCCCTGCGGCAGCATCAGAACCGGCCAGTACGGCACCTTGGCCGCGATCAGCGCGCCGAGAGCGACGATGGCGCCGAGATGGACGGCGAATTGGATGATGCCCGGCAGATCGGACTTGCCGGTCAGCCGGTTGCGCTCCTCATTGGTCAGCGAGGCGATGACGTCGCGGTGGTCGATGGTGTGGTCGATGGCGCTCATGAGGCTACCGTACTGCAGAAAGAAAGCTTTCGAAAAACGAGGAATTCTGCAAAATAGATAAGCTTAGCTTATCTTTTCGGGTCGCCATGGTCGCACTTCCCTCCCTGCGCGGACTTCAAGCCTTCGAGGCGGCGGCGCGCAGCGGCAGCTTTGCCGCAGCGGCGGAAGAGCTGTCGATTTCGGCGGCGGCGGTCAGCCAGCTCATCCGCACCGTGGAACAACAGATGGGCCGCAAGTTGTTCCACCGCGTCAACCGGCGCGTCCTGCTCACCGAAGCCGGCGTCGAGATGTTGCCGAGGCTTACCATGGCCTTCCAGGAAATCGGCAGCGTCGCGCGGGATGTAGGCGGCGATGCGTTCCGGCCGAGGCTCGTCATCTCGGTGCCGCCTTCGATGGCGATGGGCTGGCTTTCCGAACGCCTCGCCGGCTTTGTCGCCAGCCACGGCGCCGCGGATATTTCGCTGAGAGGCGAGGACGACCCTGTGCCGTTCGACCATGAGATGGTCGACATCCGGCTATCCTACGGCCCGCACTATCGCGAGCATCCGACCGAGGAGATCGCGCGGGATGCGGTCTATCCGGTCTGCGCGCCCAGCCTTGCCGGTGCAGCCAAGCCGGAAACTCTCGCCGGCCTGCCGTTGATCCACACCGACTGGGGCCCGACCGGTGCTGCCTTTCCGTCCTGGCGCAACTGGCTCGAGGCGGGGGGCATCGCGCCGGGCCGGTCGGCCCAGCGCGGCCTTTCGGCCAACTCGTCGCGGGCCGCACTCGATCTCGCCATGTCGGGATTGGGCGTGGCGCTGGCGCAAGGCATCTACTGCGCCCGGGCGCTGGAAGACGGCAGGCTGGTCCGGCCGGTTGCCCGAGCGCTGGAATTGCGCCAGCCTTATTGCCTGACGATCCCTGAACGCAGCGCAAGGCGCGATGTGCTGGCGGCGTTTCGCGAGTGGCTGATCGCGGAATGCGTGCGCGCGGTCAGGTCGCCGGCGCTCGGTGCCTAGCAGTCAGAGATGCCCGGCCAGGGCCGCGACCATGTCCTTGCTGGTGGCTACCGGAACGATCTCGAACTCCACCAGATCGGCCCATTCGATGACCCAACGCTGCAGCAGCGTGACGTCATCGGCCTCGACAAGCAGGAAGCAGCGGCTCATGTCGCCTGCGATCCAGCTATGGTGAACGACAAGCGCGTCCGGTTTCAGCCGGCCCCGATCGCGGAACCGCCGGTAGATTTCCTTGCGGTCGCAGCCGCGAAAATCCTCGACAACGAAAAACAGCATCTTGCCCCCATTCAGTTGATTGTCTTAGCCGGATTCAGCGACGCCAGGCGATCCCGTCCGGATGCAAAATGCTTTAGCGACCAGTGCGCTCCAGCCGCTCCAGGAACCATTGCGTAAGCCGCACCCAGAGCTCGTCCTTCTCGCCGGAATCCTCCCAGCCATGGTCGAGATTGGGGTTATCGTTGACCTCGATGACGAAGACGCCGTCCTTGGTTTCCTTGAGGTCGACGCCGTAGAGCCCGTCGCCGATGCAGCGCGCCGCCTTGACCGCCGTCTCGACCACGTGCGGCGGCGTCTGCTTCAGCGTGAAGGTCTTGATGCCGCCCTGATCGGGCTTGCCGTTAGCCTTGTGGTTGACGATCTGCCAGTGTTTTTTGGCCATCAGGTAATGCACGGCAAACAGCGGTTGGCCGCCGAGCACGCCGACGCGCCAATCATATTCGGTGGGGATGAATTTCTGCGCGATGAGGAGGTCGGAATCCTCCAGCCACTCGGTCGCCAGCTTTGTCAGATCGGCAAGGTTCTCGCATTTCTTGACCCCGCGCGAGAAGGATGAGTCCGGGATTTTCAGCACCAGCGGAAAGCCCAGCGTCTGGGCGGCGAGCTCCAGATCGGAGGTGCCGGCAATCATCACCGTCGGCGGTACCGGCACCTTGTTGTAGGTCATCAGCTCGTTGAGATAGACCTTGTTGGTGCAGCGGATCATCGACAGCGGGTCGTCGATCACCGGCATGCCCTCCTGCTGGGCGCGGCGCGCGAAGCGGTAGGTGTGGTTGGAGATGGATGTCGTCTCGCGGATGAACAGCGCGTCGTAATTGGCGAGCTTGGCCAAATCCTTCCTGGTGATCGGCTCGACCTCGACGCCCATCTTCTCCGCGATCCTCGCCCAGTAGCGCAGGGACGAAATCTCCGAAGGCGGCAATTCCTCATGCGGATCGACGAGCGTCGCGAACGTGTAGCGCGCCGGCGTGCGCCCCTTGGTGTCGCGCCACTCGCGGTTGGTGTAGGTCTCCAGGCATTGCAGGAAGACTTCTTCTTGCTCCTCGCTCATGCGCGCGAGCGGCAGGAAGCCGATCTTGCGGATCGAAGCCCATTCGGCGCTGTCCTTGATGTGGACCTCGAGCGCCGGCGCGCGAAACCAGTCGAACAAGAGCTTGGTGAACCGGTCCCAAACTTTCGAGGGCCCGATGCCAAAAAAGACTGCGACCTTCGTCGGAAAGGTTCCGTCAAGATCCTTGCGGCATTTGTTGAGAGCGAGCTCGAGTTCCGGCAACGCATGCTCATAGAGCTTGCGCTCCGACAGATCGATCATGGTCTCGACGGTCGGAATCACTTTGTGGCCGCGCGATCCGGCGAGCAGCGAGGCATAATAGCCGCGGCTCTGATAGCCGTAGTTGTTCGAAAGGTTGATCACCTTCGGCCGCTGGCCGCGAAACAGCGCCGGATGCGCGAGATAGTCGCGGTTGGTGATGATCTTGTGCGGCGTCGCCACCTGGTCGAGATCGTTCTGCCTGCCTGTTAGGATGACCCAGGTCATTGTGTCAGCGTTTTCCCAGGTTGATGGCGGCGCGCAACCCGTCGCGGCCGAACTGAGCCATGTTCATGAAGATGCCATAGGGCACGGGAATGTTGGCGGCGTCGAGGATGGTTTCCTGCCTTTCGTCTTCGACCCAAGGATCGTGGATGAGGATATGGTCGCCGTCGTCGCCGATGGCCAGCACCCAATGCGGCACCTTCTTGCCGAACATCAGGAAGCCGCTGATCAGCACCAGCACCAGCTTGCCCTCGGCAAGGGCGGCGCGGATGTCGTCGATGCCGAACGGACGGTAATTCACCGGGATGCCGTAAAGTTCCGCGCGCCGGCGGAAGTCGACCTGGGCGAGCTCCATCA
>NZ_RZSR01000246.1:0-6825 GCF_004023265.1 Mesorhizobium sp. M1A.F.Ca.IN.020.06.1.1 | reverse complement strand
GGTTAACCGCAAACATTGAAAGACGATGGGCTTGCCAAAGCGCCGATCAGCATGGAAGCGGCCAACTTGCGGCAGCGAAGAAGGCTGAGACCGTGTTGCGGGCCGGCCCGGCTTCATTCCGACGTCAGCCGAACGCGTACAGATCGTCCGTCGAGACTGCCCTGAAATAGGTCACGAATTCCCAGTAATTCTCGATGCGGTCGACGAAAGGCCGCTGCGGCGGCTTCAGGATCTCGGTCTCGAAGTGGTCCAGTCGCTGGGAACCGCCGAGATAGGCAATGATTGCATTGCCAACCAGTGGATCGCCGATGTCGCTATAGTGGATCGGGAAATACGGCTGTCGGGTCTCGAACAGCACCGATCTGATCTTTGCGCGAAACAGATTCAGCTCGCGCAGAAACGCGTTGAAACGTTCTATGTCGAAATGCACCTTCTTTCTGGGGCTGTCGGCTGCGAACCGGTCGGTGGCATGGACTGTCCATACTCCGGATGCTTCCGCTTCGAGCAACGAGACGAAGGACGCGATCGGATTCCTGACAAGCCAGAGCTTCTTGACGCTTTCATCTTCCAGCACGGGGAGTATGGCCGCGCGCGTCTGGTCGGGAAATATATGAAAACCGATGAAGCGAGCCGACTGATCGTCGAAGATGCGCGCGATGAACTGCTCCGGCTCGACATCTCGCAAATCGACCCGATCGCGCGGCAGATCGATTTTCTCGTGATAGTCATGGCGCAAGCCGACGAAGCTCGGATTGAAGATTTCGCCGTGCAGCACCATTCCGTCATACTGGTTGAGATGGCGATTGAGCGCTTGAGAACCGGTTCGTGGCGAAGCGATCAGCACGAACTTCTGACAAGACTGCATTCACGCCACACCCGTTGGAGTTTGCCCGAACATACACAAACGACCTCTCCGTTCAAATGTGAGCGGCCGCTTGAAACGGCAACGGCAGGCGCCCTGAAGCACCCGCCGTCGTCGGTGTCCCAGCACTTGCTGCGGGGTTCAACCGCCGCGCAGGCGCGTTGGGCTGAGGCTCGCAATGGTCGAACGCTGTTCGGCGGGACCAGTCGGCAGGAACCGGCTCGCATCCGCATAGGTCATGGTGGTGACGGAGTTCTTCAGGCCGCCGCGCTTGGCGATCCAGCCGCGAACCCAGCCAGGGTAGTTCTTCATCATGAAGTCGGCCGCGACCTGGTTGCCGCGCACCCCGGCGCCATACGGCAGGTGGAAGCCGAACGATGCGTTGCGCGTGACGCAGACCTTGCTCTTGGGCATCGCCAGGTAAAGCGTGCAGGCCGAATCGCACGCACCGTTGAAGCGCACGAAACCGCCGCTGCGGCGCATCTTCAGCATGCGGATGGCATAGTCGATTACATAGCCGCCGCGGTCGCCGCTGATCGTCTTGACGTAGCCCTTGCCGAGATTCATGCGCGGACGCAGCAATTGGTCTGCCGAGCTCGTCGAGATCATCGCGCCCGTCAAGGCGAGCGCAGCGAGAAACTTCAATATCGTTTTCATTCGCGCCTCCTGCTATGCCGTGAACGGTTAGCCGGGACGCGTAAAGATTGGTTATGCCGTGTCGATAAACTTGTAACAATCGCTTGATTGCACAGTCTTTTTAGGGGCCGCTTGATTGCATTGGTTTATCAACGGCGCAGAAGGATGATCACTGAAAAGTAAATCCGGCATGGTCAAAGACCAGAGAAGCGTGGAAGCCTTGCCGGTCGATTTGGGTCAGAGGAACGTTCAATGACCGCTGCAAGCAAGCCGAAGCCGGAAGGCGGTCGTCGCCGCATCTGCGTGGTCACGCCTGCGATCCGGCGCGACGCCGATAAAGACGATGCCTCGGCGCCCGGCGAACTTGCCAGGCTCTTCGCCGAAGACGGAGACGACGTCACGCTGCTGTGGGTTGCCGGCCGGGACGTGCCATCCACGGACGAGGTCGCGGCCCGCCGGGCGGAGTTCGGGGCCGCCTCGGTCAAACTGGAGGTTCTCGACCGGTCCGACCAGCTGCTTCCCTCGCTGGCGACGCCCGAAAGCCGCTCCGCTGCGCTGCTGCATTATCTCGAGCGGTGCAGTTACGATCTGGTCTACGCGCCGCTGGAGGGTGGCCTGCCCTACTTCACCCTGCTCGCGGCTGAGACCGATGCCTTCGCCACGCCGCCGATCGTCCTCCTTGCCCGCGCTCCGCAAGAATGGGCGCATGAAGCCGACAAAACATTCATGGGCAGCACCGAGGCGATCGCCACGGCCTACATGGAAAAGTACTGCGCCGAGATGGCCGACAGGACGGTCTGTGCATCCGCCGCCCTGCGCCAATGGATGCTGTCGAGAGGCTGGAAGGTGCGCAAGGCGACGGTGCTGCCGCCACCGCTTCGGTCCATTCGGCAAGATCATGGGCGAGCACAGCGGCGGACTGCTTCTGCGGCGCGCCGAACGTTGGCCGTTCCGGCTCAAGCTGTTGCCGCGCGCGACCCTCGAGGAGAGGCTCGACTACCTCGCACGCAGCGGCGCCTTGGCCGTTGTCCCCAGCCTTGCCGCATCGACCGGCGAGGCCGTTGGCGCATGCACCGCGGCAGGGCTGCCCTTCGTTGCAACCAATGCCGGCGCGAATGCCGAAGCCTGGAAGGCTCAAGCCGGCCAGCCGCCGCTGGTCGAGCCCGACGCGGCGCAATTGGCGGCCGCCATGCTGGCGGCGCTCGAGAAGCCGCCCCGGCCACGGCGGATCGATATGACGGGCCCCTGCCGCAAGGCATGGCTGGATACACGCAATGTGCCCGCTGCCCGGAAGCGCGTTCGCAAGCGGCCCCAACCGGCGCCCCTGGTTTCGGTGGTTATGGCGCATCGCAACCGGCCGCTCTATCTCAAACAAGCCATCGAAGCGGTCGAGGCGCAAACCTACGGCAATCTTGAACTGGTGCTGGTCGACGACGGAAGCGATCTGGAAGAAGCCAGGCAATTGCTGGATACGTTGGAACCAGGCTTCCGTAAGCGCGGATGGAGGATCCTGCGCCGGCCGCACAAGCATCTTGGCGCCGCCCGCAATGCCGGCGTGCGCGCCGCGCGCGGCGAACTGATCCTGTTCGTGGACGACGACAATGCGCTTTTTCCGGAAGCCGTCGAGCATTTCGTCCGTGGCATGGCGGCATCGGGCGCGGACATCTGCACGGCCTTCCAATTGCTCTTCTATGAGGATTTCGTGCCCGAGGACCGGGCCGACGGCCTGATCCAGTATCTGCCGCTTGGCGGCCCCGACGCGCTGGGCCTGATCCACAACGTCTATGGCGACGCCAATGCGATGGTGCGCCGGTCGGTTTTCTCGCAGATCGGATTTTGGCTTGAGGATCCCACCTATGCCATGCACGACTGGGAGTTCTTCGCGCGGGCCTCACTCGCTGGGCTCAAGCTCAGGCCCATTCCAAAGCCGCTCTACTGGTACCGGTCGAAACCGGACGGCATGTTCCGCACGTCGAATTGGTACGACAACCGCTTGCCTGTCCTGGAGGCGTTGCGGACGCTGCGATCCGATGACACCCGGCTGCTCCACCAAATGGCCATCGCGCAGAACACGGCGCGTTCCGAAGTCGACAGCGCGCGCGAGAACCTGAAATATACGCCTGCCGATCGCAAATATCTGGCTCTCAGCGACCTCGAGCCGAACGGCGAGGCAGCGATCGAGACGCTCGCCGGCATCGCCGCTTCGGTCGGCCGCCACGATACTGCCACCGCCTTGCTTGGAGACGGTCTCGCCAGGCCGCAGCCAGACGCATCAGGCAGAGCCGAGGCGGCCAGCGCTTCAGGCGCGCTCGCTTACGACGTGCTGAGGAGCGCAAGGCTGCTTACGCCGCGCACTGCAGCGCTGCCGTTGTTGCTGGTGGCGCCCGACGGCGGCGGCGTGTTCCTGCGCCCGCATGCGGAGGGTGCGGTCGCAGCATCGATCGATCATCAATTCCCGCCCTTCTTTCGCAGAATAGAGGCCGCCATCGAACTCGCCCATGCCGAGGCTCCGGCAATCGCGTTCGGCCTGGCGCTCGCCCGCCCGGACCGGCCTATAGACTGGCAGCAGGATGTCGGCGCGCAGACAATCGGCTTTTCCGGCTGGATGACGGTCCGCGACAGATTCGTGCGCCACGCCTTGGCGGCGACGGTCAATGTCAGGCGCAAGATGCCGCTTTCGATCGTGCTCGCGGTGCGCTTCGTGGAAGGACCGAACGGTGCTCCGAGCAACGCCTTCTTTCGGACGCTGACGGTGTTCAGCGACTAAAGCAGGACGTTCGAAATCTGAACTCGACATGCTGCCGGTTCGCCTGTTTTTCGGCGCCGCATTTCTGCGGCCACGACGCGATTCAGCCCCGTCGGCGAGAAATAGCCTTCACAGGCCCAAGCAGCCGCTCAAAGTTAACCATCTCTCAAGCCGATTTCTTCCGATATGGTTGACAAATTGCTAACAAATCAATAGTATCAACAGCCTATGGGGTATGTAGTGGCAAGGGTGGGCGTAATGCGTAAGATACAGTCGCTACTTCTGGGCGGACTCAGTCTGCTCGGGTTGAGCGTCGCGTTTTCGAATGCGGCGCAAGCGCAAATCGAAGTTGCTCCAATCAAGGAAGCCGAGCTCGCCTGCGAGCAGGCCCTCAAGATCGGCACCATCGAGGCGCTAGAGGACTACCTGCATCGTTATCCGAATGCGCCAACGGCCTGCAAAGCGCTTGCTTTGAACAGCTTGTCGCAGTTTGCCGGGGGCGGTGGGAACGGCAATGGCGGGGATGGCGGCGGCCGCTACGGCGGATAATTGCCGGCGGCATTTCGCCAATAGATCGTCAGATCAGCTGGCCGCGGTTTCCTGTAACCGCGGCCAGCCCGTCGCGACGAATTCGGCGTAGCGATCCGAGGTTTTCATCCAGCCGAGTTCCACGAGCTGGGCTGTGTCGCCGCGATAGCGCACGGACCGGTCGTTGCGAAGCGAGAGCTTCGGATTGCGCTCCAAGGCCTCCATATAGGCGGCGCGCTCTTCGAGCGTCTTTTCTTTCAGTTGCGCATTCTCGCCTAGCGAGGATGCCGATTTCTGCTGGAAGCCCCAAACAAATTTGAAGTGCAGCAGCGCGACGCGGAGTTCGCTGAACCGCACCTTGCTGATGGTGTGCTGCGCCGCGTGATAATGTGTGTCCCTGCTCCACCGCACGATCGGCACCTTGGTCAGGCACGGTGGAAAGGTCTGCTTGAAGCGGCCGCGCCAGAAAACGCGCTCGCGCACCCCGCCGAACATTTGCTCGGGAGGATAAAGTCCATCCCGCGCGCGCAGCCATCCCGGCTCCGGATCGAAATAGGAGGATGCGTGCACCAAAGGGATGCTGCCGTCGTAGCTGCACTCCGCCAACGGTCCGTCCGCGTACATGTCGATCATGGATCCGATCACAGCTTCGGCGCCGGTCGACTCGAGATAATTGAAAAGCCGGCGCAGGCTCACGCGCTCGAGATCGGGATAGACAAGAAGCTCGTCGGCATCGACGGACAGACACCAGTGGCCGGAACCGAACACGCGCATCAATGTGTTGATCCATCGCGGCGGGGTGATGTTCTCGGCGAAATGCGACCCCTCCGTGTGGAAACAATGGCTGTCCGGCTGCTCCAGGACTAGTTCTCGCGTCCCGTCCGTCGAGCCGTTGTCCAGGAAGAAGAACCGGTCGACTCCGAGCCTTCGATAATGTTCGAGAAGATGCGGCAGCAACGTCCTCTCGTTGCGCAGTGCAACGAAGCACAGAATCTCGTCCTTGCGCACGTCAAGCGGCCTATGGTCCAGCCGCTCAAGGTGTTTTGGAGGTCGATGGGCAAGCATGCGAACGCCAATCAATACGGTTTGCGCGAGGAGCCTGGACAGGCTTGCGATGATTATCCCGGTCAGACGATTATCAAAGTGTTATCCACCTGTTGGCAAGACTGCTGCGGCTGAGGATCGAGGGGGACCGATTGAAGGTTGGTTCGAAGACGGGCGCAATCTCTACGCCTAAGCGGCAGTCAAGCCACAAACCCCGCAGGGTGTGTGTCGTTTCCGAAGTCGAGTTCGGCTCTACGGTTACCGCTGATCCAGGGTCGGCAACGTATGCGCTGGCGCAGCACCTGGCGAAAATCGGCGACACGGTCACGCTGCTATGGGTGCCGAGCCCGCTCGGCAGCCAGCCCGACGAGCAGGAAATCGACAGGCTCGCCAAATGGAGCTTCGATAATTTCCTGGTGCGCCTCGAGCTGCTGCCGCGGTCACCCGAATTGCTGCGTGGCCTGGAGTCCAGCGACAAGAATTCCGTAGCCGTCTACCACTACCTCAAACAGAACCCCTTCGATGTCGTCTATTTCGCGCTTGAAGGCGGGCTGGCGCATTTCCCCACCGTCGCCAAGCGCACGGGTGTCTTTGCCGACCCTCCCATCCTCGTGGTGCTCGCGCATGGGCCGCTCATGTGGGATCTGGAGGCTAACGCCAGGGCGATCGAACGCAAGGAGCAGATGACCGTCGCCCATATGGAGAGGACCTCCGCCGAAACCTGCGACCATCTCGTCGTCACAGGCCAGTCCCTGCTCGACTGGATGACCAAGGCGGGGTGGAGACTGCCGGCCAGCCAGCACATCGCGACGCCGTTGCAGCCCGAGGAGTGGCGGTCGAACTTCGCCGTCGATCACTACCGGCCCCGGGAAAAACCGGCCGCCGAGGTGGTTCATTTCTCGGGCACCAAGACGCGAAGCGGACTGACGCTGTTTTGCGACGCACTGGATCGCCTGGCCGAGATTGGCGTGACGGACCTGGCCGTGACGATCGTCGGCGCATTTGGTCA
>NZ_RZSR01000245.1:0-6896 GCF_004023265.1 Mesorhizobium sp. M1A.F.Ca.IN.020.06.1.1 | reverse complement strand
CCACAGGAGGATGCTGTCCCGTCGCCTCGCCAACTGGCGAAGCCCCCAAGGTGAGGAGCCACAAAAAAACCCGCCGGCTGGCGGGTCGTTGGCGCAAATCAGCACCATGGATAAAATCATAGCAGAGCTGCCCTCACCTGACAAGGCTCTTAGGTAAATTTTCCTAATTATATACTTGACGTACTAAGGGATATTTTCCTATACTGATTCGAGCGTGACAGGCCGGTTCGTGGTCCGCTACATCTTCGTCAACTAAAGGCGGGGAAGCGAGCGGATGCGTTTGGTGGACGTAATTAGGGCTCAGAAGTCCAATGTCTCTATAGGTGCATGGCAAGAGGGGAAGATACCACCGTCGGCGTGGCCACTTACTACCAGCAGTCTGCATCTCGGGAGGGGTTATTCGTGGCGCATCGTAAAGTTTGACGCGCTAGGCAAGAAGTTTCGCGTCCTTATCGCGTTCAGCGCGGAGAAGGAAACCTATCGAGCGGTCTTGGCGGTGGAGGAGCCAAAGCACCTAAAGGTGGTGTGCCATCATGAACTGCATACCGATCATTGGAACTGGCACTGCCATTTTTCGGCTGGCCCGATAGAGGAAATTTTTGCCGGCGTTTGGCGGGACAAGGACACTTTCAGGGCGTGGCCGCGTTTTAGAATTAACGAATGCTCTGTAGCATTTGACGTGACGAAGGAGAGTGCACTCTCGGTGGCCGCGAGACGCTACCGCTTCGAGCCGCAAGGAGAACTGATATGAGCCTCGCTGAGGAAATTTGCGAGGTCGTTTGCGAAGGGTTTAAGGTTCGCAAGGTGCCTGTAGGGTATTCGGTCCTCACCCCTTGGACGTGGTTCTCGGGGGAGCCTTTGACGTTCTTTATCCGCGAGGAAAAGGGGCAGGCGAGGCTTGAAGATAGCGGATTGCTCGTTGCGGACTTGCAGGGAATGGGCTTAGACCTAGGTTCCGAAAACAGGCGCGCGCTGCTGGCGTCTCTGCTTACCGAGCACCGCGCCTTCCTTGACGATGACGATTCCCAATTCGCTACGGAATGGATGACGATAGATCGCGTAGCTTCACGCATACCTGAGTTTTTGTCGTTCCTTCTCAGAGTGCAGGATCTTTTGTTCCTCAATCGAGACAAGGTTCGTAGCACGTTCAAGGAAGACCTCGCGTCTGCCATTCAAGATCGCTTCGAGGGAGAGGCGGAAATCATTCTTGGCCAAGCCCCCATTCCTCGCCTGCCGCAATACATCGTGGACATCTTGGTGGCTCATAGGGACGGCAGGAATATCGCCATTTTTGCAGGCGTAAGCGACGTGTCGGTCCTCCAGGCTGTGCTTTTCCAGAAGGAACTTCAGATAAAAGGCATTGATGACTTCAAGGCGTTCCTTATCTTCGAGGACATGAACGGCGCGAGAGTTTCGCAGCGAAACAGGTCGATAGCCATCAACTCCGATTTAGAGATCGGGGATTGGGGCGGCGGTCGATTGGAGGTCGTTGAAAAGGTGTATCGACATGTCCACTGAGGACAAGCCCGTTGAGAGGAAGGGCGACGAGATTTTGCGCCGCCTTTTGAATACGCCGCCAGACCACAGGACCGGCAATAAACCCAAAGAGAAGGGCGACGAACGCAAGCCGCCGCCCCTCAAGAAGCCTAAGAAGAATGGTTAATTACTCATAAACCGGAGCGTTGTACGATCCTTTTACGAGATTGATGGCGTGCTGCGCGTCTGCCTTGTTCCAGTAGCTTTCGCCACTATCTGCAAGGGTCTTGCCGTTGGCGGCAATCAGACGCCAGCGCCATTGATTGATGCTATCTTTGTAAAGGCGATAATGCATGCGGTCAGTTCCTTTGGTTCAAGAGTTCAAGCCGTTCCTGTTCAGCTATCGGTACGAAGGCGCTGAATGGAACATCGAGATACCGGCGCGGTCGTGGGAGGATGCAAAACGGCGCGCGTCGGCCCTCGCCCTCGGAAAATGTGAGGGTGAGGTGATCGCCCGAATTCCTGCGAGGTTCGGTTTAGTCGCCCGCCTTACCGCGTTCATTCGGAACGCAATTTCGCAGAGATAACTGATTCGCGGTCTGCAACCGAGTCAAATTGTCGCATCACTCACGGTTGCGACGGCGTTTTGCCAGCAGCTTTCGCGCCTTCTGCTTAGGCGTGATCGGCTTCACCAATCCGCCGATAGGTAAGGCGCTTGTCGCGCGCCATGCGAAGCAAGTCGGCGGCGAGCTCTGCATCTGAGACTTTCAGCGCCGCGCGGCGATTGTAGCGGAAATCAAACTCGGCCAAGTAGCGGTGCAAGTGTGCTTCGCCGCAATGCTGGTAGACGCCGACCATGCCGCGCTTGAAGACGGAAAACACGTTCTCAATCGTGTTCGAATGGATCGTCTCGTCGCCTTCGTAGCGGACGTATTCGCCATTCGCATGATTGGTGGTTTTGTGCGAGGCGTATTCCTCGCCAGTACGGGTGTAGAGGCGCGAGGCGTCGGTGTAGAGGATCGACTTGCGATCAACGTTGCGCACCAGCACATCGCGCACGGTCGAAGCCGTGGCGTCGTTCAGATGGAACATGCGAACGCTGCCGCCGCGCTCGACCAGACCGACGACGGTGCGCTTCTGGTTGCCGCCAGATTTAAGATAGGGACGGCCCATACGCTGCGGCGACGGCTTGCGAGGCGTCTCGCGTTTGCCGATGTAAGTTTCGTCAACCTCTACGGCCTTGCCTTCGCCACCAAGCGGGCCAGACGACTTAACGTCTTCCTTCATGGCTTCGCGAATGCGGTGGGCCATGAACCAAGCGGTCTTGTAAGTGACGCCAAGCATACGGTGCAGCTGGTGCGCGCTCATGCCCTTCTTCGATGAGGCATAGAGATGCGACGCCAGAACCCACTTGTTGAGCGGGATTTTGGAGCGCTCGAAAACGGTGCCGACCGTCACGGAAAACGGCTGGCGGCATTCGTTGCACTTGTAGACGCCGGGACGAGTGGACTTGCCCGCAAGCTTGGTGATGCGCTCGGGATTGGCGTTACCGCAATGAGGGCAGAACGGACCATGCGGCCAATGGATGGCTTCCAAGTGTTCGCGGGCCCTGTCGGCGTCGTGGTAAATCTCGGCGGTTAGATCGAACATTGTGGTAACTCCTTGCGTTTGTTATCGCAAATCCGGTCTGGTACGTCAAGTATATAATTAGGTAAATTTTCCTAGCTGCGTGTCTGCAGCCTTGCCGGGAAGCGACTTTCGCTCGCGCACCGATAAATTGTGGCCCAGGTCTGAAAGTTCCAGAAATTTTTTCTCGGAACCACCTCCGGGCCGAGGGGTTCCACCCTTAGTCGCGACGCGACAGACTCCCGAACAGAGAAACGATCTCGCACAAGAAGGAGAAGATCATGCTCATCAAGATTCTTGCGGCATCGGCTCTGACCATCGGTCTGGCTACGGCTGCGATGGCTCAGAATGCAACGGGCGGTACCGCCGACACGGCGGGCAGCGGCCAGAGCATCACGGTGGACCCCACCACGCCTGCCAATCCGCCGCCTGATCAGATGGCGCCCGATACAGGCACGACGGGCAGCATCACCACGGACAGCATGAATTCGAACGCCGATCGGAATTGCCCCGCGACGCCGCAGGGCGCCCAGCCGGATGCAACTCACACGTCGCCTGGCACGGCTACACCGTCGGTCAACGATAATCATTGCGGCAAGTAGTAACGAGACGCGGCAGTTTCGTCGCGCGAGGGCCGTGGAGTTCCGCTCCACGGCCCTTTGCTTGGAAGGGAACCATGGCGGACGTGAGCCGTTGCAAGGTCGGGCGTGAGCCGTTGCAGAGTTCAGCAAGGAGAGACCCATGGCAGACGACGAAACCAACCAGGGTAAGGACACGAACGCAGCAGCCGCGCGCAACGGCAGCTCGACGTCCCAGGGCGGCGGCACAGAGCGAAGCAATCCGGGCCGCAGCAGCGCTGCCCGCAGCGGCAGCGCTTCGCGCACCAGCGCCAGATCTTCAGCCGCTTCGGAAGCGGCGATGAGGAAGCAGATCGCCGAATTGAAGCGCGAGGTGAGCCGGCTCAACCGCGCGCTTGCCGATCAGGCCGAGGAAGCCGCCAGTGCGACGCAAGGGTGGTACCAGAGCGCGACCGACCGGGCCTCCGGCCTCTACAGCGGCGCGGCCGACCGAGCTTCTGAATTCTACGGCGGCGCGAGCGATCGCGCCTCACGCGCGGCAAGGCAGTTGCGAAGCCAGGCCCAGAGCGTTTCCGAAACCGTGCAGCAGAATCCCGGCACCGTTTCCACCGCCATGGTTCTTGGCGGCCTGGTCGGCTTGCTGATCGGCATGGCGATGGCGCGCAACTCGGACACAGACCACGACTGGGCCCGCCCCTGGACCCGATAGAGCAATCGCGCCCCCACGGCCGCCGCAGCGCAGGCCGCTGAAGGAGGCCGGGCCCAGAGCCCGGCCTTTCCATAGCGGCGGGTTGGTGTGCCCGGTTGTCGTTGGTGTGCCCGGTTGGGCTGGTCATTAGCCGGACCTTATGGAATCATTCCCCAAGGGGAATCGCGGAGAGCGGGCATGGACAAATCCGCCATGGCATCGGTCTTTCGGATGCGGCATGCGCCAGCAGGTATTTCAGGCGTTCGCAGTCTTGGCCGAGGCCAGGCGGATCCGGTCTTCCATTCGCGCCCGCTTGGCGAAGCCATCCGCTTCATCGCCGAGGCAGACGGCCAATATGATCTGAGCGCCGTGGCCATCTCCTATGGAGATCGCTCGACCCCGCCGCTGGGCGCCCGCGAGATCAAGCAGCTCTGGGCCGAATACGGCGTGCGCCTGATGGAGGCCTAAGGCGGTCCCGGATCGGAAACGCCGCTCATGCGTTTTCAAGCGAGGTCAATGGGAGGAAGCGCCATGAACGTCGCCAATCTGCAACTCGAGGGCCTGCTGATGGCCGTCGCGGCAATCAACCATACTCTGGTGCGCAAGGGGGTGCTGACGGTCGAGGAGATCGACATCGCGCTGCGCAAGGCCGAGGCCGTCGAGACAGGCGAGGACCGGTCCGAGGCGATTTCGGCGTCGAACCGCGATGCGATCAACTTCCCGATCCGCCTGCTCGAGCTCGCCAACCAATGCCAGCCGGAAGCGGACATGCCTTCCTTCTCCAAGCTGGCGCGCATGGTCGGGCAGATGAAGGAACCCTATAACGATCAGATGTGAAGTGGCGGCGCCTCACGCCCGGCCCGGCCAACCCTGTCGGACGGCGAGCAACTTGCCCGGCCCATGCACGGCGGCGAAGAAAAGGCCGGCGAGGAAAGTGAAATGATCGACGAAGAAGCCGAACTCGGCCTGGTTGCCGGTCCAGTGCGACGGGCCGTGGAATGAAAAGCCGAGGAAGATCACATAAACTGCCGCGACCAGCGCCGCCGGCGTGAAGAAGGCGCCGGTGAGGAAGGCGATCACCAAAAGCACCTCCAGGATCGCCGCGCACCAGGCGAGAAACAGCGGGAACGGAAACCCGGCGGCGGCGATGTAGCCAGCGGTGGCGCCCATATCCATGAACTTGAAGGTCACGGCCATCGCGAAGACGGCGGCGAAGATCAGGCGAGCGATGAGAATGGCGGCGGTCTGCCAGGCCGATTGCGTTTCCACGTTGTCCCTCCGGTTCGAAGCTGTTGATGCCCAAGGACGGAGGAAGGGCAATGATTCCGACAGGGGGCTGGAATTTTTGCTTCACTTGTTTCCTCACCCCCACTGCAGGCCGCGGAGAGTCGCCGCGCAGCAGCCGGTGAGGCGCCGGCGACGCCGGGACGAACCGCCAGACGGCGAGCCCACAGCAAAGCTCGGCGCTCAACGAGGGCGCTCTCCCTCGCGGCTACGCCGCGCCACCTCTCCCCTGTTCGCGCGGGGCGAGGAAAGCTCAGCCCGCCTTCGCGTGCGGCGGGTGGCTGATCGAGTCGCGCACGGTGCCGTAGGCCGCACCCCAGCGGTCGGTCATGTCGCAGCGTATGTCCCAGAGCTCGGGGAAGAAGCGGTGGCGGGCGCCGCCTTCCAGGATCTCCACCGGGCGACCCTTCAGCGACTTGGCGCCAAGACCGATCGAGCGGTGGATGAGATAGAGGTGGTTGGCGCGGAATTTCTGGAACAGCTCGTCGAACTCGATCAACGCCTCGGCCACGACATAAGCATCGCCATGGTCGTAGTGAGCGTCGTAGACGTCCTCGACGGAAAGCCCGCGGCCGTCGAGATAGGAATGCTTGAAGGCTCGCCAGAGGTCCGGCGGCAGGCGCAGGATAAGCTTGAAGCCTGGCGATTCCTGGCCGCTGCCATTACCGAGCTCGAGGCGGATCTGCTGGTACTCCTTGGGCGACATCGTCTCCAGCAGATCGAGCTGCGCCGTCATCATGCGCACCAGCCGGTGCACGCGGCCCATCAGCGTGATGATGCGGTGCGTGTCTTGCCTCTCCAGATAGTCGAGCACGTCGACCAGCGTGTAGGCGATGAGCTTCATCCACAATTCCTCGACCTGGTGCACGATCTGGAACTGCAGCTCGTCGGCATTGACCATTTGCGAGAGCGGCTTCTGGCAGGCGAGCAGCTGGTCGCATTTGAGATAGACGCCGTAGTCGCGCATTTCGGGCGCCTCGATGCGGGCGTGATAGTCCGACTTGTCCATGGCTCATCCTCCTCGCGCGGGCATGTTCGGCAGGCAGCCAAGGATAGCGCTTCCGGCTTGAACATTGTTCCTTTCTGTTATCCAAATAGCGGAAATTGGAGTACGATCAGCGCCCATTGTCGCGACATCGGAGAACGGACTATGCTTGATGCCCTTGACCGCAAGATAGTGTCAGCACTCGAGCGCGACGCGCGCATCTCCTTCGGCGAGTTGGCCGAAGAGGTGGGACTGAGCA
>NZ_RZSR01000244.1:0-6940 GCF_004023265.1 Mesorhizobium sp. M1A.F.Ca.IN.020.06.1.1 | reverse complement strand
CCCCCCGCCGAGCAGCAGCAGGCCGAGCCCGAGCAGGCGGCCAAGCCCAAGCCACGGGGCCAGAAAAACAAGGCGTGCGATCCGCAGACTGACGCGAACTGCTAGGCGGCCGCGAAGGAAAGTCGATTGCACAGCCGCCGGAGTTACCCGGGGCGAGTCAGCGACACTCGTCTTTGCAGTCCGAGTCCCTGCGATTCTCCCCGACGTTCCTCGGCTCCGATAGCGTCGGATCCTTGGCGGCGGATGGGCCCAGTGCCGGGACGTTGTTCTGAACCGTCATGACCAATGTTCGGCGGCCGGCGCGCGCATGTCGGTGGGCACTGAACGAAGCAAGGACGAAGCAGTCGTGGCGCTCGAGGAGAAATTCACGCGCTATCGCCAGAGACGCTGACGGCTGGTCTGCGCTATGCCGAAGCGAAGGGCATGTGAAATCGGGGCAGGGCGATGTTGGAACCATTGCCATTTGCCACAGAAGCCGGCTAGGCCGCGCGTGAGCCTTAGTGGGGTGCAGAAAACGCGTCAGGGGGCCCTATTTCGTTCACCAGTCGCGCGCCTGTCGAGCGGCGGCACTCGACAAAGCCGCCGGTGAACAACTCCTGGGACCTTCGCCCCTTGTCGAAGTTCGGTAGCTGGGCGGCGCTGTTGCGTCGGGATGGCATATCGGGCCCGATTGGAACGGGCTGATCAGAGGAGACCCGACAAAGAGCCGTCCCTCACACCGTCGGGCTCTTTCAATGCATTGGCGGCGCTTTATTGCCCAGCTACACCGTTAAAACGATGTCGGGGACGGATGCAGTATTGCCTACGCGAGGACCACCTCACCTAAAGAAGCCGCTGAATGGGTGACCGGCCGCCACGTACAGGACCGGCGAGACGAGACCCAATGGGTTCGCGTCACCGACGACACCAATCGAGCGGTCTACAATTTGCTCCAGATAGGAAAAGCCCGCCGCCGAGAGGGACCGGGTCCCTCACTTGTTAGCCGCCCGCGGCGCAAAGATTTCAATTCCCAACATCTCTCGCCGTGCGACTACGGGGGTCGGCAGAAGGCAAACGGCGATTTAAAAAACACGCAATAGAAAATTGCGATGAAAATAGAGGCAGAAGCCCAAAATTTGACAACGCGTTGAAGCGGAAGCGGCCTTGAAAACTTGAGTTGAAATTATAACCAACTGTAACTGATCGATTTTTTTGCCGGCACTTTGGACTGTCAGGTTTGGCACGTCGCTTGCACCGCAATGTTGCAATGCAAAACAACCAGCTTGGGAGTGTGCAATATGAGGGGCAATTTCTCGACAATAACAAAATTGTTTTCGGCCGGCGTGATCGCTGCCGGCCTGTCGATATCGGCTCCCGCCAGAGCGGCCGACGACACGATCAAGGTCGGCATCCTCCATTCGCTCTCGGGGACCATGGCGATTTCGGAGACGACGCTGAAGGACGTCATGCTGATGCTGATCGAGGAGCAGAACGCTAAGGGCGGCCTGCTCGGCAAGAAGCTCGAGGCGGTTGTCGTCGATCCGGCCTCCAACTGGCCGCTCTTCGCCGAAAAGGCGCGCGAGCTGATCTCCAAGGACAAGGTCGCGGCGGTCTTCGGCTGCTGGACCTCGGTGTCGCGCAAATCGGTGTTGCCGGTGTTCTCGGAGCTCGACAACATCCTGTTCTACCCCGTCCAGTATGAGGGCGAGGAAAGCGAGCGCAACGTCTTTTACACGGGTGCTGCCCCCAACCAGCAGGCCATTCCGGCCGTCGACTACCTGATGAGCGCCGATGGCGGCTCGGTGAAGCGCTGGGTGCTCGAAGGCACCGACTATGTCTACCCGCGCACCACCAACAAGATCCTCGAAGCCTATCTGAAGTCGAAGGGCGTGCCGGCCGAGGACATCATGGTCAACTACACGCCGTTCGGCTTCTCCGACTGGCAGACCGAAGTCTCGGCGATCAAGAAGTTCGGCTCGGCCGGCAAGAAGACGGCCGTGATCTCGACCGTCAACGGCGACGCCAACGTGCCGTTCTACAAGGAACTGGGCAACCAGGGCATCAAGGCCGAGGACATTCCAGTCATGGCCTTCTCAGTCGGCGAGGAAGAACTGGCCGGTCTCGACACCGGACCGCTGGTCGGCCACCTCGCCGCCTGGAACTATTTCGAGAGCGTCGACACGCCCGAGAACAAGAAGTTCATCGACGACTGGCACAAGTTCATAAAGAACGACAAGCGCACGACCAACGACCCTATGGAAGCCCACTATATCGGCTTCAACATGTGGGTGAAGGCAGTCGAGAAGGCCGGTACTACCGATCCGGACAAGGTCATCGACGCCATGGTCGGCGTCTCGGTGCCGAACCTGACCGGTGGCTATTCGACGATGATGCCGAACCATCATATCACGAAGCCGGTGCTCATCGGCGAGATCCAGGCCGACGGCCAGTTCGAGACCGTCTCGCAAACGCCCGGCCTTGTGATGGGCGACGAATGGTCCGACTACCTGCCCGATTCCAAGAACCTGATCTCCGATTGGCGCGCGCCCCTCAGTTGCGGCAACTTCAACGTCGCCACCGGCAAGTGCGGCGGCAAGGGCACCAACTGATCTCCCAGGTCTGTCGGGTCGCCGCGTGGCCCCGCGATCCGAGACCGCGGCCCGGGCGGGCCTTCGCGTCCCGCCCGGGCAGAAACCTCAAACGTTCGAGATCCGCTGAAGCTGATGATCCTGTTGCGCGCGATTGGCTTGACGCTGCTGCTGACGATGGCAAGCCTGCTGCCGTCGAAGGCAGGCGAGGCCGATCTTCGCGCGGCAATAGCCAAGTTCGCTACAGCGACTAATTTCTCGGCCACGGAAGCCATCGTGCGCGAGCTCGCGGCCAGCGGCGATCCGGCCGTCGAAAGGCCGCTGTCGGCGCTCGCCGACGGCAACCTCTATATTCGCAAAGCCGATTCGCAGGTCTTCATCGGCAAGGACGCGGCGAGCGGTGTCGAACTGCTCGATCCTTTCAGCGGCGACAAGTCCGCCGATGCCGCCAAGGCCGATCTCACCAAGATCAAGGTCAACAACGGTCTTCGCCGCGCCATACGCGACGCGCTGGGGACGCTGACGCTGCGCGCCAAGGACGCGAGCGTGCGCCTTGCCGCCGCCGCGACCATGTTCAAGACGCCCGACGCGGCGAATATCGAACCGCTCGATGCCGCGATCGCTGCTGAGACCGACCCAGCCGTCAAGACGATGTTCGTGCAGGCGCGCGCGGCGTCGGTTCTGGTTTCCGACAAGCCGGAAGCCGACAAGCTCGCCGCCATCTCGGCCATCGCGGCGCGCGGCGACCGCGATGCGCTTTCCCTGCTGACCTCCGTTGAGGCTGGCGCGCAGGGAGCGGTCAAGAACTTGGCAACCGCCGCGATCGGCCATATCAATTCGACGCTGGCATTGTGGGATGCCGGCCAGAACATCTGGTACGGCATATCACTCGGATCGGTGCTGCTGCTCGGCGCTATCGGTCTCGCCATCACCTTTGGCGTCATGGGCGTCATCAACATGGCGCATGGCGAGATGGTGATGCTCGGCGCCTACACCACCTTCGTCGTCCAGCAGGTGATCCGCACGTCGTTTCCGAGCCTCTTCGACTGGTCGCTGGTCATCGCGCTGCCGCTCGCCTTCCTGGTCTCGGCGCTGGTCGGCCTCGTCATCGAGCGCGGCGTCATCCGCTTCCTCTACGGCCGGCCGCTGGAGACGCTTCTTGCCACATGGGGCGCCTCGCTGATCCTGCAGCAGGCGGTGCGCACCGTCTTCGGCCCGACGAACCAGGAGGTCGGCAATCCGTCCTGGATGTCGGGATCGTTCGACATCGGTCAATTGGCCATCACCTGGAACCGGCTGTGGATACTGGTGTTCGCGCTGCTGGTGTTCGGTGTGCTGCTCTACGTCATGAAGCGAACGCCCTGGGGCCTGCAGATGCGTGCCGTCACCGCCAATCGGCGCATGGCCGCATCCATGGGCATCAGGACGCCTTGGGTCGACGCGCTGACTTTCGCGCTCGGCTCCGGTATCGCCGGGATCGCCGGCGTGGCGCTCAGCCAGATCGACAACGTCTCGCCCAATCTCGGCCGCGGCTACATTATCGACAGTTTCATGGTCGTGGTCTTCGGTGGCGTCGGCAATCTCTGGGGCACGCTGGTCGGCGCCTTCTCGCTCGGCATCGTCAACAAGTTCCTCGAGCCGTACGCCGGCGCGGTGCTTGGCAAGATCGTCGTGCTGGTACTGATCATCCTGTTCATCCAGAAGCGGCCGCGCGGCCTGTTCGCGCTGAAGGGCAGGGCGGTGGAAGCATGATCACGCAGCGCTTCTTCGGCGCCGACCGGCGCATCGCGATCGCCATCCTCGTCCTGCTGGCGGCGGCCGCCATCGTGCCGCTGCTAAACCTCGCGGTGTCGCCTCAAAGCGCTTTCTACATTCCGCCTTACATCGTCTCTTTGGTCGGGAAATATCTCTGCTACGCGCTGCTGGCGCTCGCGCTCGATCTGGTCTGGGGCTATTGCGGCATCCTTTCGCTCGGCCACGGCGCCTTCTTCGGGCTCGGCGGCTATGCGATGGGCATGTATCTGATGCGTCAGATCGGCTCGCGCGGCGTCTATGGCAATCCCATCCTGCCGGACTTCATGGTGTTCCTGAACTACAAGGAACTGCCCTGGTTCTGGCACGGCTTCGACCATTTCTGGTTCGCGGTGCTGATGGTGCTGGCCGTGCCGGGCCTGCTTGCCTTCGTATTCGGCTGGTTCGCCTTCCGCAGCCGCGTCACCGGCGTTTATCTCTCGATCATCACCCAGGCGATGACCTATGCGCTGCTGCTTGCCTTCTTCCGCAACGACATGGGTTTCGGAGGCAATAACGGCCTGACCGATTTCAAGGACATCCTCGGCTTCAACATCCAGGCTGACGCGACGCGCGCGGCGCTGTTTTCAGCAAGCGCCGTGACGCTGGCGTTCGCCGTCTTTGTCACCGCGGCGATCGTGCGCTCCAAATACGGCAAGCTGCTGATGGCGGTGCGCGACGCCGAAAGCCGCACCCGCTTCCTCGGCTGGCGGGCCGAGAATGTAAAACTCTTCGCCTTCAGCGTCTCGGCCGTCATGGCCGGCATCGCCGGCGCGCTCTACGTGCCGCAGGTCGGCATCATTAATCCCGGCGAGTTCGAGCCCGCCAATTCGATCGAAGTGGTGATCTGGACCGCCGTCGGGGGGCGCGGCACCATCGTCGGCCCGATTATCGGCGCGCTCCTGGTCAATGCCGGCAAATCCTGGTTCACCGGCGTGCTGCCTGAATTCTGGCTATTCGCGCTTGGCGGGTTGTTCGTCGCCGTAACGCTGTTCCTGCCCAAGGGCGTGGTCGGCACGTGGGATAGCTGGCGAGGCAAGGCCAGGGCGCTGCGCGCGGCCTCGCTCGCCGCGGAAGCCGGCATCGACCCGCCGGAAGCGCAGCCGAAGATCGAGCGCTCGGCGGCGAGAACGCCGGGCGCGTGGTCGGCCAACGGCCCCGAACCGCAGCCGGCGGAGTAAGCGACCATGAGCAAGTCGAACACCATCCTCTATCTGGACGGCGTCTCGGTCTCCTTCGACGGCTTTCGCGCCATCAACAACCTGTCGCTGGTGCTCGACAAGGGCGAGATGCGCGCCATCATCGGACCCAACGGCGCCGGCAAGACGACGATGATGGATATTGTCACCGGCAAGACGCGGCCGGACGAGGGCGAGGTATTCTTCGACGGTCGGGTCGATCTCACCCGGCATGACGAAGCCGAGATCGCCATGATGGGCATCGGCCGCAAGTTCCAAAAGCCGACCGTCTTCGAGAGCCACAGCGTCGAGGACAATCTGATGCTGGCGCTGAAGGGGCCGCGCTCGATCTTTCCAGCGCTCTTCCATCGCGGCTCGCCGACCGGGGCCAGGCGCATCGACGACATCCTCGGCATCATCCGCCTCGGCGACAAGCGCGGGGAGGTCGCCGCCAATCTCAGCCATGGCCAGAAGCAGTGGCTGGAGATCGGCATGCTGCTGGCACAAGACCCGAAGCTGCTCCTCGTGGACGAGCCGGTCGCCGGCATGACCGATGCGGAGACCGAGGAGACGGGGCGCCTGCTCAAGGACATCGCCCGCGACCATTCGGTGGTCGTCGTCGAGCACGACATGCATTTCGTGCGCGAGCTCGGCGTCAAGGTCACCTGCCTGCACGAGGGCTCGGTGCTGTCGGAAGGCACGCTCGATTTCGTTTCGGCCGACGAACGCGTCGTCGAAGTCTATCTGGGGCGCTGAGCATGATCTGGCGGGTCTCGTTGCATCGTTTCGACCTTTCCTTCCTCAGGTGCTGGAGAAGGGGCTGACCATGCTCGAAGTCTCCAACGCCACCCTCCATTACGGTGCCGCCCAGGCGCTGCGCGGCGTTTCGCTAAAAGCGGGCGCGGGCAAGATCACCTGCGTACTCGGCCGCAACGGCGTCGGCAAGACCAGTCTGATGAGATCCATCGTCGGCCACCATAGGCTGACGAGCGGAAGTGTTGCCTTCGAGGGGAAAGCGCTCGAGCGGAGCGCGGCGTATGACCGCGCCCGGTCGGGCATCGCATTCGTGCCGCAGGGCAGGGAAATCTTTCCCCTGCTCACGGTGCGCGAAAATCTGGAATCGGGGTTCGCACCGCTGAAGCGCGCCGACCGCAACGTTCCAGCTCATGTCTTCGAGCTGTTTCCAGGGTTGAAGCAGACGCTCGGCCGCCGCGCCGGCGACTTGTCCGGCGGCCAGCAGCAGCAGCTCGCCATAGGCCGCGCGCTGGTGATGCGGCCGAAGCTGCTCGTGCTCGACGAGCCGACCGAAGGCATCCAGCCATCAATCATCAAAGACATCGGGCGCGCCATCCGCTATCTGCGCGACCAGGCGGGGATCGCGGTGCTTCTGGTCGAGCAGTATCC
>NZ_RZSR01000243.1:0-6955 GCF_004023265.1 Mesorhizobium sp. M1A.F.Ca.IN.020.06.1.1 | reverse complement strand
ATGTGGTGGGGCCCGCGCCCTCGGTTCAACAGGCGCTCGAGCAGATCGATGGCGTCGAACTCGATGGGGCGGTGCTCGACGTGAACCTGCATGGCGAACGCAGTTTCCCGCTTGCCGAGCACCTCGCAGCGCGCCACGTTCCTTTCCTCTTCCTCACCGGCTATGACAGCGCAACGGTCTTTCCCGATCAGTTCCGGGATTCGCCGAGACTGTCGAAGCCAGTAGACTCCAAAGTGCTGATCGAGGCGGTCGCCCGATTTGGCGCGCATAAGCACTGAGGCTTCGGGGCGCCTCGCCTTTGGCAATCGGCTTCTTGCAAGCGTTCGCAACATCCAATGCAGGCATTGGTCCCGTCTGGCATCGTGGAGGACTTTTCCACTCTCCGCTGCTGTTGATCCGTTGGCTGACGAACGGTCGCAGGATCGCGAGCGACCAGGTCAATAGCCGAAGCACCAACATCCTGGGGGGCACCACGACCGTGGTGATCTTTGCGGCCTCGGGGGGATTGGCGAGTTCGTTCCTCTAACTCGAACGGCGACGCCGGGGGTTGGCGAAGGCGTTCAAGCAAGTTCGCTTACAACAGGAACGATCATCATCGTCACGCATTCTCCCTAATCAATGCCCATCAACTCTCTCTGCTGGGGTGAGAACCGTGTTACCCAAAGGCCATGCCGTGCCTGACTGCGTACCGGGCGAGGTCGCTGTCGTTGACCTCATTCCTGCCTTGCGTGCTTTTGCGCGCACTTTTTGCCGCTTGCCCGATGATGCCGACGATTTGGTGCAGGAGACCCTGACCAAGGGGCTTGCGAATTTGGACAAGTTCGAGCCGGGGACGCGATTGAAGTCCTGGCTTTTCACCATCATGCGCAATACGCATTACACGCGGGTCAAGGCGGCAGCTAGGGAAGCGCCCGGTTTGCTTGACTGCGCCTCCAGCCGGCCGATTTCGGAAGCCTCGCAGGACTGGTCCGTTCGGACCAAGGAGGTCTACCGCGCCATCCAGAAGCTTCCGATACATCAGCGCGAGGTACTGACGCTGATCGGTGTGCTGGGCGTCAGCTACGAAGAAACCGCGGAGATATGCGATTGCGCGGTCGGGACCGTTAAAAGCCGTCTCAACCGCGCGCGTGCAAGCGTCCTGGAATTCCTTGATGAAAGCTCATCGCAAGCGCTGGTCGAAAGACACGACCATCTCGCGGAAGATCACTGGGACAGAAGCGCTGACAGGCATCGATGAGGCTTGTCGTCAGTTCTCCTTTTTGCACCGGCGCTTCTCGATCAGCGCATTCTGCAACTCGATCGCGAGCTTAGCCAGGCGATCAGGAACTTTTTCCTGCTCAATGGCGGTCAACAACGACGCGATCTCTTGGTCTATGCCCAGGCTTGCCTGGCTGACGGGATCGCGCTGGCTCGGACGAGACATGGCATTCTCTTAGCAAATGTGGCCCCTTCTAGATTCACTTGAGACCATACACGGCCGGAGTTTGCAAGGCGCTTCCAGCCGCCGATCAGCTTCAGCCCCGCAGCAGATCGTGGCGGAGCGAAAACCCTTTGCCTGAACTGATCCGTTCCGAGCCGGCAAAGTCTTGCGATAGTCCCCGCAAGATCAGTCTTCCGGAATCCGGTTTGCCGCGTGGTCTTGATACTGATCGGACTTGATCCGATTGCTGTCGAGGCCGCGTTCTTTTGTATGCTGCTTCTTATCCCGGTTCGACAGGACGTCATTTTCGCCAATCATGTCTTTCGGAACCGTCGTCTTCGCTCCGGTCCCGGCACCTTTGCCCTGACTGCCGCGTCCCATGTGTTTCTTACCGCCGGACGCCATCTTCTTCTCCTGGGTCTTCCAGCTTCTGCGCAAGTGGTTTGGGGCCCGAACTTCGGTCCGTCGGTTATGTTCCGCCGGTACGACGAATAAGAAAGGCGGTGCCGTCCCATCGACGGAAAGGCATCTCGCCATCGATGAGGACGTCCATGGCGCATATTCGGGCGAGATGGCCGATGTCGGAGGAATCGGCGGCGGGCGACATCCGATATGAATAATTGAGGATTGCCGCCATCCCTCCTGGCCGCAACACGCGCGCCACTTCGATAAAGTGCCGCTCGGCGACGCCGGCAAGTACCAGGTAAGGGAAGCTGTCGACCGCCAGCACGCCATCAAAACCCGCATTGACGAATTCGCCAAGGTCGAGGCCGGAGGTCCGGCGGAATTCAACATTGCCAAGACCGGCGCAGCGTCGGCGCGCGACGGCAACCATCCTGGGGGAGATATCGATGCCGACGATATGCTTCGCTCTGGCGTGGAGCGCGCATTCGAAGCGGCCGATGCCGGAGCCGATATCGAGTATTGTCTTGTCCGCGCCGGTAAAATCCTGTCGCTCCAGCCAGGAGACGATTTCGGCCGTTGCAGCCGTAAGCTTTTCCTCGTCGCCAAGCGACGAAAGTTGGACGCTGGCCGCCGGAGAGATGGCGACCGCCTCGTCAAAGCCCTCGGCCAGCCGGCGGATCGTCATCTCACCGGTTTCGCCGCGCAGACGGTCATGACAAACCGAAGCTGCCGTTGACCTCAGACTATCGAAGGCATCTGCCTTGCCTGAAAGAAGCACAGCGATGTCCTCGAGCCAGCCCCTTTGCTCGACAGCGCTTGTACGCATGTCCAATGCGACGTCCGCCAATTCTGGCGCGCGCATATCCGTCTCGACTGCCAATCTGGCGACCGCGACTTCGGCGGACAGGTCGGTCGCCATGCAATCCTCGAGGATATGCCTCGCGGTCGACCTCACTCGCTCTGCTGTGGTCATGGCGAGGCGCTCCGGGTCCAGACCCGTTGTATGGTCCATCGGTCCTTTGCTCCCCAGCTGTATTTGTAGCTCTCCCGGCCGCGTAGAAAATCGAACTCTCGCGCGCCGTCCTGAACGGCTTCGGCGATAGCCTTGCCGATCAGAATGGCGCCGGGGCTCTCCGATGCGTAAGCGGGGTCGAAGCCGCCGAGATAGGCATAGGCGCGGTCGTGGTGATGAAAACCGTAATAGGCGCCGACGACGGCGCCGTCGATTTCCATCAGCCAGCACCGCGCCAAATGGCTCGCGGCGAGACGGGGCAAGGCATTGCGATGAAACTCGATCGCGCTTTGCGTCAGCACGCCGCCGCCCTGTCCGGCCCAGCGGGCGTCGTGCAGGCGGATCAGCTGACCAAGAAATATCTCCGGCGCGGCCTCCGCCCGGTTGATCGTCACCCGGCCTCTCCGTTGCGCGGCTCGCAGCGCGCGACGCAGCTGGCGTCTTCGCCGCGCGGGAACGCACCCTGCAAGCGTCTCGTCGCCAGCCAAGGCAAGCACGGGGCAGGCGGCATGGCCGGTAGATCGGCTCTCTTCGATATCGGGCAGCAAAAGCTCCAGGGATGCGGCTTCACTCGAAAGGTCCGGCAGGATCCATTGCGACCATTCGAGCGAAAGCACAGTCTCGGCAATCAAGGTACCGACGGCTTCTTCGAACTTGGGTGCGCAAAGAATATCGAGATAGTCGCTCAGCGATATTCCGATCGGAAGCAGGCGCAAACCGGAAGCGTGCCGTTCGAGGTAGAGTGGTGCCAGGCCGACGAGATCGTTTCCGTTCCACACGGCGATCGCCGAGAGATCGCCCGGCGCGAATGTCCGCCACCATGGCAGGAGCCAGGCGGGTGACTGGAAAGGCGTAGCAGAGCTGCATTGCGACCAGAGCGGCCACCAATGCTGCTCTAGACCGTCGAGCGCTTCTTGGTCGCGGATGACATCGGCACGCAGGCCGCTCACCCGGCGGCTCCCAACCGTGCTCGGGAATCGCCGAGCTTTGCCAATGCCCGATAGGCATCCATATAGGCCGAAACCATGCGATCGAGCGAAAACCGATCTCGCGCCTCGGCCCGGCATATTTCGTTGTCGAGGTCGGCCGAAGCGTCGATGGCTATCGCCATCTCGTCGATATCATTGACCAGGAACCCGGTCTTGCCGTGCTCAACGACATTGGGCAGGGCGCCATTCGGGAAGGCCACAACCGGCGTGCCGCAGGCGAGGGCTTCCATGGCAACGAGCGAGCTCGTCTCCGCGGCGAGGCTCGGAATGACCAGGCAGCGGGCGGCGTTGAGAAGCCGCCGCTTGGCGAAAAACCCGAGCGGTCCCAGGAAACGCCGCCGCCTGTCGAGGCGAGGCTCCACCTCGTCGGCGAAATACTGAACATGTGTCCGGTAGGGATATATCTGCCCTCCTATTGCAAGCGGCACTCCAGCGCGCTTCGCGGCGTCGATCGCCAGGTGGATGCCTTTTTCCGGGCATATTCGGCTTAACACGAGCGCGAAATTGCGATGCGACCGGGGGGCGGCAAGCGCATTGACGTCAACCCCGTTTGGGATGGGCGCGATCAGTCTCGATCCGGCCGGCGCGGTTGCTTGCTGCGCCTCCGAGACCGCGTGCAGCCACAGGTCTTCACGGGCCGGGCTCAGCACTCCGGCCGGATACCAGGCAAGCGGCAGGTGCAGTGTCACGAGCGTGGGGCCGTCATCGGGAAGATAGGCATCGAAATCGATGCCATGCAGATGGACGACATCGATCGGCCAACGCGCACGCGCGGCTGCGATCGCCGCGCGGTGCGCGTCCTGGGCGCGGCTCTTTGCCGTCTCGTCGAGCGCGCCTGTTTCGGCAGGCGTCTCGACCAAGGTCCCGGCCGCGCTGGAGCCCCGGCAGGCGACGACGATGGATTGATGGCCTTGCCTGACCAGTGCGTGATCCAGCATCGACAGCACCTGCTCGGCGCCGCCGACCGCATCGAGGCCGACAGGCGCAAGCGGATAGGCGACGTTGAGCACTGTAAGCGTCATGGCTGATCGAGCCGAAGTGACCTCATGCGGCCGAGACCCGCCGCATGGGAATCGCGGCGTCGCGCACGCCAGGTGCGTAGCGGCGCACCATCTTCGCGCAGAATTCGGCGAACTCTTCGGGCGCCTGTGGCGGGCTGGTGTGATGGGGCTGCAGGCCTCGGTGCTCGGGCGTGAAGCAGAAAGTGATGGTGACGTTGAAGTCTGCCAGGGCTTCCATCTGGCGATCGAACCAATCGAGGGCATTCGGTCTGAAACTGTCGGCCCAAGAGAGGCCGGTGCGCAGACTGGTGACGCCCAGCCGCTTCATCCAGGCGACGGCGTCGTCCAGCCGGTGGTCCTCGAAATGGAACCACTGGACGAGGCCCATTTCCGGAGTGTGCCGCACGAACTCTTCGAGCGCGGGCTTGGGCGAGCCATCCTCGCGCAGAAGACCCATGTAGAAATGACGGTAATAGGAAGAGCCTTCCACCTCGCGATGCCGTGTGGTCGCTCCCCAAGCATGAGGCAAATCATAAAGGCTATACCATTGGACGCGGGGCGCGTTGCCAAGCAGAAGCTCCGCCGTCCGCCGCAGGCCCCAGACCTGGACCTCCTCGGCGCCGAAGCTCGACACGCCGACTTCGCTGATCCAAATCGGCAGATCGGTGACTTCGGCGATCTCGCCGAGCTTTTGCGGCCATTCGTGGATCTGCCAAAGGTTCCAGTCCAGCGGGAAGCCGTGCACGGCGACGGCATCGACATGGTCGAGGACACCATATCCCTTGATCAGCGACATGAAGCCGGCATCGATCGGCGAAATGCCGCCAAGCACTCTGGTGATCGCCGGGTTTTCAAGCCCGATCGCGTCCGCCGCCAGGATACTCATGCCGGCGAAGCGGCTCCAGTCCGGATCGAGCTCTGGGTCCCAATGCGACTTGTTGTTGGGCTCATTCCAGATCATGGCGGCTTCAATCATCATTTCGTCCTTTCGACGGGTAGACCGCACCTTCACCCGCCGGCTCATCGGACGCGCGGCAGAAGTAGACCTCGTCTTCCGGGTGAAGCAGGATCTGGAAGCCGGCGCTGCGCAGCATCGCCTCGATGCAGCCGCGGTTCGGGATCCACCAGTTGGTCGGATCGTCGGCGTAGCGGTGCTCGATGAAGTGCAGCTTCGGGAATTCGGTTCGATCGAACAGGTCGAGCGTCCAAAAATCATAGTTCTGTTCGAGCGCGAGGATTTCGCTGCTCCCGCGTTGCATCGACTGGAAGACCATCAAGTCGCGCGCAACATGCTCGCGGATCAGGTCGAGCGCCAGCAACGGGTGGCGTAGATGGTAAAGCACGCCCATGAAGAGCACGATGTCGAAGGTCTCGCCGAGCGCGCCGACGTCGTAGACCGACAATTGCCGGAATTCGATGTCGCACTCGGCGATTTCGGCGGCGAAACGCGCTTGCGTCAGATAGTCCACGTCGAAATCAATGCCGAGCACGCGATCGGCGCCTCGCTTCTTCATTTCAATGGAATAGAACCCGGCGTTGCAGCCGATATCGAGCACCGACTTGCCCGAGAGATCGGCCGGGATCGCATCCGCGAATTTCTGCCATTTCACCAGAGGATAGTTGCCGAGGAAATGGTCGGGAGCGGTCTCCACGCCCGCCAGTTCCATGTTGTGGAACCACGGTCCAAGCGCATCGATGCGGCGGCGAATTTCCGCGTCGGAATGCAGCACGGTCAGCCTCCTTCGCCTGGCAAGGATGGCACCTGCGAGCGGCTCGGCGGCACGAATATCGCTGTGTCTTCGTCTTCCGAGGCGTCGTTGTTTTCAAGCAGCCGGAGCGCCGTGCGGTAGCCGTTGAAGGTGCCGACATCGACATAGGCCGAGCCTGCCTTGACGCCCCAGGCTTCACCGCCGACGGCAAGGTAAGCATTGACCAGCGTTCCGAAATACTCGTCGCAGCCGTCCCGCTCGCGCCAAAGCGCCGCGAGCCGCTGAAAGGTGAAGCCCGGCATCTTGAACGCGCCCCAGACCCAGTCCGTGGCTGCGTCCTGCTGCTTGACCTGGATCTGCTCGACGCGGCCGTCCTGATCGACAACCACGGCGTCGAAAAGCTCGGGACGGTCTACAGG